>NZ_JBAURI010000776.1:0-5162 GCF_049581145.1 Bradyrhizobium sp. | reverse complement strand
GCCTTCAGAACCATGAGGAGCGGGAAAGCTCGACCCATGGCGATTCGGGGGGCAGTTCTTCGAAGCCGGCGCCGGTGCTATCCGAAGATGCCGGCGACGCGCCGGAGGCGCCGGTCGCCGGCGCCTTGGTCCGCTCGCAAACTGCACGCAGCGGGCGGTCCAATTTGCCGAACCGCCAAAACAGGCATATCAGTCGTTTCAGGCTGTCACTCATGACGCGCGGCCGCTCTGGCTCGGTTCGAAACGGCAGCGGCCGGTCAACCGCTGCAAGGGTGCCAGGCCAGTGCTAGGCCGGAATTTGCGCGGGCTCTCTCGGTGACGGAAGGAACAGGCCGGCCTGGAAGCAGCTGCTCATGTGCTCGACCTTGGCAATGGCGCGATCTGCTGCGGCTCGCGGCAATTCGTCGCGCGCGGTGAGGCGGAAGAGATCGAGCCACCGGTCGAAGAACTCGGGTCGAAGATCAAGGCTGATGTGCGCCGAGAACGGGTTGCCGGTATAGCGCTGCGTGCCAAGCAGCGTCTTCGACCAGAAGCCCCGGATGGTCTCGAAGTGATGCTCCCAGTCGGCGACGGCCCGCCCGAACACAGGGCCGATCAGCTCATCCTTGGTGGCGCGCGCGTAGAAGTGACGGACCAGACGATCCAGGTCGGCCTCGCTGAGGGAGAGGTCCGCGGCGAGATCGGTCGGCCGGGCCAGCGCCGGATCGTTCTCGGCACGATCGGGGACGAGCGCGGCAAGCTCCGGTGCCGCGTGACGGGTTCGATGGTCGACATTGAGTGGCGGATTGTAGACGCCTATCAGATCACGCACGATCTGCATGCGCTGTCGGGCTTGCGGCCGCGCCATCCAGAGCTGGCCGTCAATGACTTTCATGGCGGCGGCCTCGCGCGCCTCGACGGCGGCAGCGTCGGCCGCGATATCTTCGGACTCGGAGATCAGAACCGGATAGATCAGATCGGCAATCCGGCGCGTCAGCGCATAGACGCCTGCCGCATGTGGAAGCGGGGTCGAAGCAAAACGAAAGCCGCGAAGCTCGGGCTCGCTATCGTGCGCGCGCGGGAGCGGCGTCCCGGCGGCCGAGGCGGCATTGGTTGGCGTGGTCATGGCTGTTCCTTTTACAAACGGGCGCGGCAACGTGGCGAACGATCAACTGCCGTCGCGTCTTGTGGATGCGGTGCGTCGCCTTCGGTGCGTGGCCTGGACTTTTTGGCGAAGCAGAGGTTTTCAAGCCTTGGGCCTTCAAATTCCATCTGAGACAGGTCCTGAATTCGCGGCGCTGGCCTGCCGCGAGATCTCATGTCCCTTGGGCTATCTGCGCACGAGACAGCTTAAGCGCCAAGTCGGCTATCGATGAGCAAGGTGCATGCCAGCTATATTCGTGGCGGAATAGCTGGAAAACCGGCCCCGCCCTGTCGGATTACGAACAGGCCTGTTCGTTTGCATACAGACGTTCGATGCGGCAGACTGCGCGTTATGATACGTTGCTTCTTCCGATCGGCGACATGACCAGCGGGCAGTCCTCACCGGCGGGCGCCAAGCCCGCCACCCTGACCACGACGCTGTCCGCGCGGGTGCTGCGGCACGACGCGCAATACGGGCTTTCGACGCTTTTTTTCGGCGACGGCGAATTACGGGTGCCGATGGTCGAGGCTCCCGTCGATGCCGGTGTTTCGGTCTTGATCGAAGCGCGCGACGTGTCCATTGCCCTGTCGCGCCCGATGGATGTCTCGATCACCAACCGGCTGCCGGGGCGCATCGTGGAGATCTTGCCGCTCGATCTACCCTATGTCCGCGTCACGTTCGATCTCGGCTCGGTCTGCCTGTATTCGCTGGTGACGAAGGAGTCGGTCGAGCGCCTGGCGCTGGAGGAGGGGCTATTGGCCTGGGCGATGATCAAGAGCGTCGCGATCGGAGCCGGCGCGGTTGAGCTTTCGGAGCTGCCTCGGCCACGCCGGTGGCCCGCCGTCGATAATCCCGATCAGTAGCCTCGTCGAGCTCGCCTAGCGCTGCTGCCGTCGCCGTCCGCGCACGCCGCAGCATCGACTTGTAGAGCGCGGTCAGACGCTCGCCGAACGCGGTGATTTCGGCACCGCCGCCGCGCCGCCCCGGATGCGTCTCGAACACGGGCGTGTCGAAGGTCCGATTGAGAGCGTCAACCATGAGCCAGCACTTGCGGTAGGAAATCCCCGTCGCCCTGGCTGCGCCGAGAATCGAGCGCTCAACGCGAATGGTCTCGATCAGCAGGAGATCCTCCGCGGTCAAGCGGCCGCCATTGCCAAAGTCGATCGTCAATTCGAGACGCGCTGCGTCATCTTTCATGGAGATGCGATCCAGCCAAAGGGTGATCCCATCATGTCATGCGCGCGCGTCCCTGTCACGCATGGTGCGGCCACCTCTCGAGCCATGAATCCTGTTGCGCCTTATCGGCGGTGACGCATTCGGCGAACTCTCCGGCAAATTGCCGCCACTCGTTCATCATCGCGGGCGAGACGGACGTGATGATCGGAACGCCGGCGGCGATAGCCGCGCCAAACGCGTCGATCAATCCGCCGCCGATCGCCTCCTGCTTGCCGAACTTGCTGAGGATCGCGACATCGGCGCCGTGAGCGATCGAGTCCTGGACGGCGGCGCAGGCGAGAGCGAGTCCTTCCGGATGCAGGTTGCAGGCCTGCGAACCGGGGCCAAGGTTCTGCGAGATCGAGAACACGCGGTCGTCATGCAGGCTGCGGAGGCCCATGGATTTGCATGGGTTCGGCCCGTCGTTGGAATTTTCGACGACGCCGACCACGCGCAGACCGCGCTTGGTCAGCCTTGCTGCGATGTCCGCGAGCAGCGTCTGGATGACGGCGGATGGCGCGCCCTGAAGCGCGACAATCTGGCAAGTGTCGATCTCGGCAAAGCTCGGGTCGAGGCTCGGAACAAGACTCATGAGAAGACTCCTCTTCAGACGTTGACGGAGACGTGGACATTGGCGCGAACGGCCCGCATGAGCTGCTGGACGGCTGCAACGACGTTGGATCCGATGGCGCGCCCGCGCTCGTCCATGCCGGTCCAGCAGGCGTGGCGTCCGCGCGGATCGATCTCGAGCAGTTTCACGTCGATCGGTACGCGCGAGCCATCGCGCGCAATGCCGCGGAGCACGCCGTCGATGGGCGACAGGACGGGCTGGCCGCCCAGCGACCCGAGCTGGAAGCCCTTGTAGACGCGCGTGCCGATGTCGACCGGCGTATGCCAAATACCTTCGCGGTCGGAATAGACGAACCGCTCCCGACCGGCGTCGCCGAGCGCGCGTGACCTGCCGTCCGCGAGCCGGGTCGCGCCCTGCGAGACGATGCTGCCAGTGTCGACCGGATGCGTCTCGATGGCGATGTCGCAGTTGACGCCGACCTCGAACCTGGGTCCCACGCCGACCGTCACGCGGGCGACACCGCGAAGGTCCGGAGTGACGCGATGCTTCTGCATGCGTGCATCGATGATGACGGCGGGCGAACGCGAGGCGATGATGTCCGTCAGGTGCAATTCGGTCACCGCGACCTTGTGCGGTTCGGCATGAATCCGGGCGATCTCGGCCATGCTATCGGCACGTTCTCCGGCGATGCCTTCGAGGTCGCAGAACTCGCCGAACAATGTGTCGTGGAAAGCCATGCCGCGGCGGATGACCGGCGGAAACACGTCGTGGCTCATGACGACGGCGAAGGCCGCCCCGGTGAGTTTCGTTGCGATAGCGGACGCGATCTCGTTCGTTCCGAGCACCAGGGTGAACGGCCTTGGTGCGCGCGGATGCCAGGTGATGGCGGCTGTCATAGCTGAACCTCATGTTACCAAGCGTTCCACTAGCAAGCATCGCGCCAATCCCGGGAACCGGGTGCAAGTCATTCCGCGATCGAAGGAATTATCCAACTGCGCGATTCCGGCGCCGCCGCCGCGGTGCTTCAAACCGTGCTGTATTGTCGAGGATATAACAGCCCATACTGTATTGTCATTTATACAACAAACCATCCGACGAGACGATATCGGGGCAGAGGGTGCGCGCTTGAGCCGTCTCGCCGAGCCCGAGCAGCGCGATGACCCGATGGTCCGACGAGAGCCACGCACGCCCGGAATGCGCGCGGGGCGATATTGACGATCATGGTGCGGTTCGGTCGTCCCCGTGGAGGCGGGCGACGGCGCAGCTCGAGATCGTTCGTGATACGACGGCGCTGACAGAATGCACCGAGTGCGTAATCGTAGCCTTTGTCGGACTCTCGACAACCGGCATTCGATATATTGATGTCAATATAACGCTGGCGGCTGCCTATTGTCGGAAGATCGACCTGTTCGCTGAGCGATCGAAGGCACGGCGGGATCATCCAGCAACAGCAATCATGATGCTCGAGCCAGGATCGTAGAAGTGTCTGCGCGACAGACGCTTTGTGCGCACCAATCGGACGGCGTTCGGCGCGACGGATCACTATTGTATAGTTTAGAATACAGCACGGCAGCGCGACGGCGCGTGGCTGGTATCGGTCTTGCTTTGACGAAGAGCGGCATTCACCGTCCAGGAAATTCGGCATGCAGCGGCTATGACGGTCTGCTCGAAGTGGATGCGCAAGCAGGAGACAGGCATGAAGCTTAGACAAATAGCGTTTTACGGCAAGGGCGGTATCGGCAAGTCGACCACGTCGCAGAACACACTGGCGGCGCTGGCCGAGATGGGCCACCGGATTCTGATCGTCGGCTGCGACCCCAAGGCGGACTCGACCCGCCTGATCCTGCACGCCAAGGCGCAGGACACCATCCTGAGTCTGGCTGCGAATGCCGGCAGCGTCGAGGACCTCGAAATCGAGGACGTCATGAAGGTCGGCTACCGCGACATCCGTTGCGTGGAGTCCGGCGGTCCGGAGCCGGGCGTCGGCTGCGCCGGCCGCGGCGTCATCACCTCGATCAACTTCCTGGAAGAAAACGGCGCTTATGAGGACATCGACTACGTGTCCTACGACGTGCTGGGCGACGTCGTCTGCGGCGGATTTGCGATGCCGATCCGCGAGAACAAAGCGCAGGAGATCTACATCGTGATGTCGGGTGAGATGATGGCGATGTATGCCGCCAACAACATCTCCAAGGGCATTCTGAAATACGCCAATTCCGGCGGCGTGCGTCTCGGCGGCCTGGTCTGCAACGA
>NZ_JBAURI010000775.1:0-5932 GCF_049581145.1 Bradyrhizobium sp. | reverse complement strand
CCTCTACTGCGACAGTTTCACGAAATCCGGAAACTTCAGCGTCCCTTCGGCGATGGCCTTCGGCCAGACGGTGACCTGCTTGCCGTTCTGCCACTGGAACACCAAGCCGGTCACGGCGCCTGGGCCGGACTTGATGCCGTGGGTGAACTCATCGTCCCGGCCGTAGAACTGGATGTGGCCGATGGTGCCTTCGTAGTTGGTCTTTTCCATCTCCGTGACCATCTCGTCGGGATCGGTTGAGCCGGCGCGCTGGATCGCCTCGGCGATGATGTAGACATCGTCGTAGGCCGTATAGCCGGTGTAGGCCGGCGGCATACCGAATTTCGCCTTGAAGGCCTGCGCGAACGGCTTTGTCTTCGGCGTCACTGCGACGTCGGGCGTTGCGACCGCGAGCGACGGCACGCCATCGGCGGCGCCATTGGTGTCGTTCCAGAATGTCGGGCTCAGCGCCTGCGCGCTGATGCCGAACAGCGGCACCGGCACCTGCTGATTCTTCCATTGCACCGTCGGCTGCACGCCGACATGCGAGATGCCGGTCACGATCGCGTCCGGCCTCTTGGCTTCGATGTTATTGAAGATCGGCGTGAAGTCGGTGGTGTCGGGCGAGAAGCGCACATGCTCGACGACATCGAGGCCGACCTTCGGAAAACACGCCTCGTAGCCGGTGTCGAGCGGCTTGGTCCAGGCCGCGTCCTCGCTCATGATCGCGACGCGTTTGAGCTTGAGATTGTCGACCAGAAGCTCCTTGGCCGCGTCGCATACCAGTTGCGCCTGCGCCGCCGAGGTCAGGTAGCCGTGAAAGGTGTACTTGTTCTTGTCGTAGTCGTTGTGGATCGCCTTGGTGATCTCGTTGGAGGCGGCGCCCGGTGTGATCATCGGCATCTTCAGCCGCGCCGCCCACGGCTCGAGCGCCAGCACGACCTCGCTGATGTAGCTTGCGATCACCGCGCTCACCTTGTCCTCGCTGACCGCGCGCTGGAAGGCGCGGACCGAGTCGGCCGATGAACTCTTGTTGTCATAGGTGACGATCTCGATCTTGCGTCCAAGCACGCCGCCCTTGGCGTTGATTTCCTCGGCGGCGATCTGTGCGCCGCCCGGGGTGGCGGCACCCGCGATCGACTGGACCTCCGCGATGACGCCGATCCTGATCGGATCGCCGGATTGTGCGGCGGCCGGCGCGGCAAGACAGATCGCCGCGGCCGTCGCAAGCAGGCTGACGCCCCGCCAACGGGCAGATGGTTTGGTCATTCGTTTTCTCCCCTGGACGATTTTTCTTGGACGATGTCACTTGTCGTTGACACGCCGCGGTCGCGCCGCAGCATGCATCGACAAGTCTACGCCTCGGCGAGCCGGCTTGGAAAGTCGCTCGTCACCCGCCGCCTATTGCTGCTGGGTCGCGCCCGCGGGTCCGAGCGGCTCGATCGTCACGTTGGGCTCGAACGCGTCCAGCCGCAGCACGGCGGCGGCGGCCGGCAGTACGGCATCCGCCATCGCGGCGTGCCCCTCGGCTGTAGGGTGCACTGCCCCGCCATAGACTGCCGACAGTACGCCCCAGGTCGCGTCATGGATATCGGACGGCTGCATCGCGGTGGGCAGGCCCTGCGGGTAGGTCATGGCCGCGAAATAGCTGTCGTTGGCGTCGCGAATCCAGCGCGCGCGGGGCAGATAGGCGCGGTATTCGCCGGCGCTGCGGCCGCACAGCATCGGCTGGTTGGCGCCGGTTACGATATCCGAATTGAAGCTGTTGCCGTCGGCTGCGAAACACAGCCGGTCGAATTCCGGGTCGCTCTCGGCACGCGCGCAAAATCCGTGGTCGCCGAAGGCAGCCTGATGGGCATCGACGAAGGTCATGCGGTCAGTGGTCGGATCGCTGCACATCACGCCGGACCGGCACTGCGCGAGCGCCTTGAGCCGCGGCAGGAACTCATCCTGCACGAAGCGCGAGACGTTGGCGAGGCGCTGCGGGTCGGCGTTGAACGAGGGATGGATCTCGAAACCAGCGCGGCCGCCAGGGCATGGCGCGCCGCCGCCGGCGAGCGCGGGGTTGGCGTAGGATGTGTAGATCACATGCGACATGTCGCCGACCAGCGGCTTGAGCGCCGCGCGCAATTTGGCGAAGCCCTCCGGCAATTCGCCGGCGAGCGCCGACCGCGACTCGTCCACCGTCGCGATCACGCCGGTGCGCCGGAACAGCGCGCGCTCGGTCGGTGTGTCGACGATCACGTCGGCGACCAGGCCGGAAAAATAGACGTCGTTGGCGCCGATCGAAAGCAGCACCAGATCAAGCTGGCGGTCGGGTTGCCGGCGTCTCGCTGCGGCAAGCGCGTCGCGCAGTTCTGAAAGCTGGCCGTTGACCCCCGCCTGACAGGTGGTGGACGATTTGCTCGGGGGACATTCGCGGGCGCGCTGGCTGCCGAACAGCCCATCGGCGATGGTTGCGCCGGTGCAGGCCAGCGGCAGATAGGTCACGGCGATGTGCGGATATTGCACGGCGAGCGCCAGCGCGGTGCGGGTCTGATAGCTGTAGAGCGAGCGGTGGCAGGCGGAGTTGAGCCAGAGCGCGCTGTGGCGCTGCCAATTCGCCAGCGTGTCCGGCGCCTCGCAGGCCCGGCCGCCCTGGTAACCGGCGCGGCTCGGACGGTAATATTGGGCGCTTGCCGATCCCAGATAATAGCGGAAGCAGAACCCTTCGTCGGACAGCGCGATCGGGCGGTCCGGATTGCCCTCGCCGGAGGCGATGCTGTCGCCGAGGCCGGCGATCAGGATATCCCGGACCTGGATCTCGGTCGTGACCCGCTGCGGCGTGTCCGGGCCGCTCGAGACATCCACGGTTGCAACCGTCTGGCGTCCATAGCGGACGCGCAGATTGACCGGCTCGGCGCAGTCGAAGGTCGATTGCTGCGGCGGCCCGTCGCCGTCGTCGAATGACCAGGCGCAGGTGGCACCAACCGGAACCGCGCCGGCCAGCCGGACGGTGACGGGATGATCGACGGGCGTCAGATAGCTCTCCTTGACGTTGTCGCGGGTGCAGGGCTCGCTGACACGGCCCGCCAGATCGATGCAGAGACGGTTGACCATGTTGCGTGCCCAGCCGCGGCCGTCGCTCTGCAGTTCCAGCGCGTCTTCGGAGGCAAGAATGCTGCGGCCACCGGCGCTGTCGACATGGAGCTGGAAATCGCGCTCCTCGCGGAATAGCCGGAAGCGGTTGCGCACTTCCCAATTGATCTGCATGCCGGCGTCCGGCGTGCTCTGTGCGGCCGCGCGCTGTGCCGGCAATGCGCCCAACGCGCCCGCAAGCACTGCTGCGGCGATAATCGAACGGAGATGATTTTGGATCATGACGCGCTTGACGTTACAGGTGATGGCGGAAATAGGGAATAAAACGGGCCGCGCAAAACCAAAATAACGTGACACGTCACTCTTGCGAGTGAGGTGAGGCGAATGGCGTAACAAGTCACGCTTGCGATTTCAGGCGCTTGACCGTTTGCATCGTCTGCGGCACGGCGGCGGTGTGGGCGACGGGAGCCGCTGCGGTGGAACTACTGGCTGGCATGCAGTTCCCGCTCAATTTGCGTCGTTCCTGCCAGGGTCGCACGACATTGAGCCACAGCTCGCGTGTTCCCATGATGGAGATGGCAATACTGAAGGGGACGACGAAATACAGCACGCGGAACACGAGCAGTGTGGCGAGTAGCTGTTCTCGCCCGAACTGCGGCAGCGCCACCAGCATGGCGGCGTCGAACACGCCGAGGCTGCCGGGTGCGTGGCTCGCAAATCCCAACAGCGTCGCCAGGATGAACACCACGGCGAGCGACATGAAATCGATGCCGGGCGCGGCCGGCACCAGGAGATACATCGCGGTCGCGCAAAAGCCGAGGTCGACCACGCCGATCAAGACTTGCACCAGAGTCAGGCGCGCCGACGGCAGCACAACCTTCCAGCCGTTTTGTCCGAGCTCGCGCCGGTTCTTGCCCGTCACTAGCCAGATGAAGTAGATCGCGATGCCCGCGAGGCACCCGAGCGCAATCAGGCGGTTCACGGCCGGCGGCAGCAGGTCCATGAAGGAGGCCGCCTGCGGGTGATAGGCCATGCCGATCCCGAGCACGACCAGATTGCCGAGCCAGAAGGTCAGTCCGGAGAGGAAGCAGATCTTGGCGACGTCGATCGCGTTCAGCCCGTAATCGGTATAGATTCGGAACCGGATCGCGCCCCCGGTGAAAACGGTGGCCCCGATGTTATGGCCGATCGAATAGCTGGTGAAGCTCGACAGCGCGGCGATATTGTAGGGCACCTGCCTCTTGCCGATCGTGCGCAGCGCGAAGAAATCGTAGAAGGTCAGCGTACAGAACGCGCCAAATACGCACAATGCGGCCAGCGCGATCCGCCCATGCGGTATCTCGGTGAGCGCGGTCAGGATCACGCCGGTATCGACGCCCTTCAGCGTGCGGACGAGCGTGGTGATCGCAAAAGCAATGATTGCGACGCTTGCCGCAACTCCTAAGCGCTTCCAGCCAATCCATTTCTTGAAACCGCGCCTGAGCGCGGTCAAAAGTCCTTGCATTCATCCTCCCGGCAGGGCGGCAAAATCGTCGAAGCCCGTCAATACCGTTAAGCATGGGCGCCCTATCGCACCCCGGCCCAGGTTCCTTAAGGCAAAAACCAGCCGTTGTGCAGTCCTTGACAACGGCGGGGTTCGCCCTTCGATCCCCGTCGGCCCAACCTCGCAAATGGGTTGCCGGCCTCAAAATTGAGGTTTTCGACGCGTTTTGCCGCAGCCGCTCAGGCGGTTGCAGGCCCGGAATGTTCCAGCCGTCCCGGCTGTGTTTTTCGCCGTTCCAGGAACGAGGGCTGGAGCGGCTCGTTAGCAGCTGGTCAGCAACCGAACATGAGAGCGGGTACCAAAGTGAGGCCGCGCTCGCGTGTTCCCAAAAACCTGAGGATCAGCGCGATGGGACTGTTTTCCAAAGACATCAAAACCATGAACGATCTGTTCGTCCATCAATTGCAGGACATCTATTATGCCGAGAAACAGCTCGTGAAGGCGCTTCCGAACATGGCCGACAAGGCCACGGACAAGCAGCTGAAAGACGGCTTTTTGAAGCATCTCGAGGAAACCAAGACTCATGTCCAGCGGCTGGAGCAGGTGTTCCAGATGCAGGGTCTGGCCGTGAAGGCGGTCGACTGTCCCGCCATCGACGGCATCATCAAGGAAGCCGATGAGGTTGCGGGCGAAGTGGCCGACAAGGCGGTGCTCGACGCGGCGCTGATCAATGCCGCGCAGGCGGCCGAACATTACGAGATCGTGCGTTACGGCTCGCTGATCGCTTGGGCCCGGCAACTCGGCCGCAGCGATTGCGCCAGCATCCTGCAGAAGACCCTGGATGAGGAAAAGACCACCGACCAGAAGTTGACATCGCTCGCGGAAGGCAAGGTCAACCTTCGCGCCGCGAGCTGATCTCGCCGCATTGCGTTCGTGAGGCAAAACGTCGCGCGGCTTGCCGCGCGGCGTTTTCATGTCTGCAACTTTCTCGGCTGCAAAGCTCCACAATGCTTCGGCCGTGGCCGAAGCATGGATCGAATCGGAGCCGTCTCGTTCGAGTTGGGTCTCGAACTGGAGGTGAGCCATGCGGAATGCTGCTCTCGAGATCCAGCCCGTCTCCCATGCTGCGGCGATTTCGCGGCCGGCAAGACTCCCGCGGTCGAGTTTGGCGGCCTCGCTGACGCGGTGTTCCCGATCAATCTGTTCGCTCCGCGCGTTGCTGAGCGCATCGGCGCGCCGCAAACGATCGCGCTGGGGGCGACGTTGGCCGCGTGCGGCGCGTTGGCGCTGCTCGGCATCGAGCGCGGCACGAGCTATGCGGCGCTCTGCGCGCAACTGATCGCTCTGAGGGGCGGACACGCGTCGCTCTGGATTTTGGCGATGGTGCTAGTC
>NZ_JBAURI010000774.1:0-18158 GCF_049581145.1 Bradyrhizobium sp. | reverse complement strand
ACCTTCCTGGTCGCGGTCGCCGATCAGTACGCGCTTGAGAACAACAGCGGAAATGGGCCGCACCTGCAACTGAACGGCGCAGCCGTCGTCGCAGGCGCGTTCGACGGCTGGACTCCGGTTGCCGCCGCGCAGACGGCGAGCGGCTACGAAGTCGCTTGGCAGCTCGGCAATTCTTTCATCATCTGGAACACCGACAGTAACGGCAACTATCTTTCTCAGTCCGGTATTCTCTCGGGCGCGAGCACCGGACTGGAAATTGCCGAGACCGTTTTCCAGCATGATCTCAATGGCGACGGGACGATCGGCGTCACGTCGACCTTGATCGAATCCAATGGTACGACCTCGCTGGTCGCGGTCGCCGATCAGTACGCGCTTGAAAACAGTAGCGGAGCCGGGCCGCATCTGCAGCTGAACGGCGCGCCCGTCGTGGCGGGCCAAGAGGGTCCCTGGTTGCCGGTCGCCGCTGCACAGACGTCGACCGGCTATGAAGTCGCCTGGCAGGACGGCAATTCCTTCATCATATGGAATACAGACAGTAACGGTAACTATCTCTCTCAGTCCGGCACTCTTTCAGGCACAAGCGCGGCATTGGAAACCTACGAGGTCAGTTTCCAACATGACCTCAACGGCGATGGTATTATCGGCGTCCCGCCCGCTGGCGGCGCGACGGTTGTAGCGAACGCTACTACGGCGGCAGTGCACTCGGATAATTTCAGTTTCCAAGATTTGAGTGCTGCCGAGACAAATAACGCATCGTACCGAAGCGGTGCGATGAACAGAGCTCCAGCTTGGCACCTGGATGGCTTCTCTTTCCATCAAGATCACCAGGGTGATGGACCGGTCGGCGTTCTTCCGCAGCCCGCTCCAATGCAGGCTCATTTGGACGGTTTCCATCAAGAGCCAAGCGGGGACGGAGCCCATGGAGGAGGTGGTACCCACGTTGAGCCCCCCACCGCGCATTGGCATTTCGATCTGATTGCATGACCGGTCGGGATGCAATTCCGGCGTAGTTTGCCTCTCGGTCTGGCCTAGCCAAGCATATCCACGGTTAACGAAGCGGGTTCCGCGGGCTCGTCGTTGCCCCCGCTATCGTCCCCCGCAATGACCGGGTGGAGCAAGTTGCGCGCTGGCCAAATCGTCGATTTTGCTCGATTTTGATTCCACACCTCCAGTCCCATTGCGAATTTTTTTCGCTTCGCGGTTACTTTAATCAAATCTAGTATCGGGTGGCGTCTCAATCAGAGGGCCGTTTCGCGGTCGTCACCGACGTTCGGTGCGATGCGGTTGACGCGAGACGGGCGCGGTTCACGCAGACGGCCAAGCCGTGTGGTTCTGGCGCTCTGATGCAGGGCTCCAAGTTGGCGATGATGCTTCGCATCACGCCGATGACGGTAGCAACCAAGCGATGGTCACCGAGGAGAGCACGGAGCAACCGCTAATGCCACTGGGCAGGCGCAGGAAACGACAGCACCAAGTTGATTGCTTTGGAGAGGGATCGTGCAGACCCTGGCCGTCACCCGCAGGCGGCTAACAGCCCAGGCCAGATCGCCTCTCCTCAGCCGACTGCGCCATCTTTGCGCGGATCCAGACAGGCATTCACACCTGATCTCCTTGAGCATTTAGAACTCAATTCAGATCTATCCAAAACCCTTCGATCCCCCGCGCCTGTCCTCGATGTGCCGGAACATCCGGCCGGAGCCCGGGCGACGCTTCGCATGGCGAGGTGTGCCATGCCGCCGATGCTGCCGAAGAGCCGCACCTTGGGCTGCTTCGGACCGTGCTGGCGCGCGGCTACGTCACCAAGGACGAAGCCGACCGCCGAGTATCGCGCGATCTTTGCGGTGCTCGATGTCGGCTGTGTGTCGCAACTGGACCGAGGGATCCAACACGCTGCGCATCGAGACCGAGCTCGGCCTGCTTTATGATTCATCGCCGATGGCCGATGAGGATTGCTACGATCTGCTGCTCGACGGCCAATCGACCGGCATCGTCGAGATGCCGGTCGGAATGGATCCGCGACGACGCGGTCTATTTCATGATAAACGGTTCTCAGTCGCTGCGGCCGTACACGCCACCAAAGGACGTGCTCGATATTTTCCTGCGCGAGCTCGATGCGGCCCATGCGTCCGGCGGACTGTTTCAGCCCACGAAGCATCCGCACATCATCACGCCGCGTTCGCGCATTTGGATCCTGGAGGAGGTCATCCGTCACGCCAAGGCCAAGAGCGATGTCTGGTTCGCAACCCGCGCCGAGGTCGCGCAATCTGTCGAGGCGCAAGCGCCTGCCGCGGCTTGAGAGCATCGGCGTGACGGGTCGAGATCCCGGTGCGGTCGATCGCTCAATCGTCGGGGTGCGCGTACTCGACGAACTTCTTGTAGATCCAGCGGCGTCCATCGTGACGCCGCCAGACCTTGCCGTAGACCAGCCGGCCGTTGATCGAGCGCCGCGGAACGATCACGGTCCAGAGATGCCAGAGTTCTTTCCAGGTCGTCGATCGCTCGAGCTTCATGGAATTGTGTCTCTTGCTCCACTATTCATCCGCCGGACTTGACACCGGATTTGGCAGAAGCGCAGCCGTCGAGCGGAATATGATCGCCCGACGGCTCCGTGGCATGACACCGACGAAGGGCAATGTCGGCGCCGTTACGCTAGCGATTTCCGCAACGGCGGCAATGACATCCGCTCGTTAAGCTTGATGTCCGCCGCGCAGGTTAATTCCGGAACCGGGCGATCGGCAGCAGGGGACGAAGGGATGGAAAGGCCCGGCGTGTGGTTTGGGCCGGCTCGGTTCTGCGCGGGCCACCTGCGCAACCACGGCGTTCGGCCCGACATGGTGAAGCTCGCCAGGAAGCAGATCAGCAGCATGGCCGCAAGCGCGGGAAGTGAATCCCGGCCGCCGGGACTCCCGGTTGCGAAGCCGATCCATGGCCCGCGATTGTCGTCACGGCCGGATGTCGCGTCAATCGTTTGTCGTCGGGCGGACCGCGGAAGCGGGCTCCGCGGGCCTTCCGGGGAGTCAGTGGCGGTCGGCCGCCCTGCCTGCGCTGCTCAGGGAAAATCCAGCCAGCAGCGGGCACGTTGCGCCTTGTTGCGGCGGAATCACTGTGCCATCATCACAGCAAGGCTTGCACGCGCTTGCGCAGCTGCCTGTTTTTCGGAGGCGCTTCATGAAACTGGGATCGATTGCAGTCGCGGCCGCCCTTGTGCTTGCGGCGACCTCGGGACCATCGGCTGCGCGAGGCTATGCCCACAGGCATCATCACTCTTGCGGCTACTGGCTGCATTACGACTATACTCACAGCAATCAGCTGTCGCCGATGAGCTCTATCTATCCGGCGGCAAATTGGGGCCCGTTCTTCCAGTGCCGGCTGTATGTCAGCCCGGTCATTTACGTTGCTCCGCCCGGTCCATCCTGACGCATCACTCCGCGACGGCGGAGCGCCAGCCGCGGCGTGCGGGATCGTCACGTCCGTGGCAGGCGGTTCTACTCCATTAACCAAATCATCCTAAGCTCTGGCCGTGACGTACCCGGATCTTCGGGGCCTGCGTTTTGGGGGCATGGGCCGTGGACATTCTTTTTGTGCTGGCCGGTTTGGTCGCCGGCTTGATGGTGGTGGCATGGTCCTGCGCGCGCTCGTATTTCGAACGCGGACGGCGCCATGGCGTCGAAGAGGCGATGCGCGAGATGGCAAGGGGAGTGAGCTCCCATTGCGCGCTCGAGGGTGGGACGGTGCCCGCATCCGTCGAGAAGGCCATGGCCGCGGTCAAGGCGCTCGGCACGCGAGGGCGCTTCGCGCGGGGTCGGAGCTCGACCGATCCCTATCACGCGCAGCTCTGGGTGCTTGGCGACGCCATCGGCGAAGCCTGCTGGCTCAAGGGCCATGCCGCGGGCGTGAGGCGAAAGGCGCCAGCCGAGGGTAAAATCCGCGTCGACTTGTCGGTCAACGAGTTGCTGCAGCTCGGTTGGCTGGCGCATCTGGGCTTTCAGCACATGATGCCGAACTATCGCGGCTTCGAAAGCTATCGGTTCGGCGGCGAGCGAGAGGCGCTGGAAGGCGCGCGTGCCATCAGCAAGATCGAGGCGGCAGTTCCGGTCCAGGAACGACCGGTTGCCGATCTCGCTGCGCCATTCAAGGGTCGCCAGAAGCTGATATGCGATTGGTGGCAGGTGACGCCCGATCGGTTGATGGCCTGAACCGGGGCGGGCCGCCGCCAGCGCGGCGTGCTCTGGCGATCAGCGTCGTCGCTTCCGCCAGCGCATGATCCGGAAAAAACATGCCCTCGGGCTGCGACCCGCTGGGAGCATAGCGGTTTCCCTTGCGACAAACGCGGAACGCGTTTGCGCGGAGATCGTGCCCAATCGAAATCTGAGAGCGCGATGGCGATCCAAGCTAATCGCATTGCGATCCGGGACGCCGGCGCTATTTGTCCTTGCGCAGCAGGCAAACCACGCGGCCGACGGTCTGGATCCGTCCGGCTCCCAGCGGCGCATTGATCTCGTTCCTGAGCGCATCGGCCGCCTTGTCGCAAAGCTCCTGCGAGGGGAACGATTGGATCTGTTGCGTGGTTGGTTGAGTCGGGCTTCCGTAGACGATCCACTGCAGAGAAACGAAAAGTACCCATTCCATGGCGTAAAGCTCCAGCTTTGATCGCAGGGTGTGTGGTCGCGGCGTATGGCTCGCTGTGAGGAAGTCCCGAAGCGAGGGTGCCATGAGAATTGGATGGGCGGTGGTGTGTCTGACGGCGTGGAGTCATTTGGCGCCGGCGCAGCCCGGTATTTCGATCCACCGGGATGTCTACGGCAATCTTGTGCGGGATACCGGCGCATATTCGCCCCGGGGCGTCAATCAGGGCCCGGTCAACAACGGGCGGATCAGGAACGCGCCGGCGCAGCCGCCAACCGGCAACATGGGCTTGCCCAACGGAACCGGCAGATAGCCGCAGAGACGGTCGTCCGAGATCGGATCAAATCGATCCGATCTCGTGGTCAGCTCCTCACCACCACCAGATCATTTCCCTTTGCGGTGCCCCGCAGACAATGGCGCGGCGGCGCTCGATGCCCTGGGGGGTCTCGACCGCGACCGTCTTGATACAGCCGGGATAGACCGCCAAATTGTAGTGGAAGGGCGGTGAATCGAAGTAGCCATGGATCCGGCAGAGTTGTGCAAGATCGGGTCCGCAGGGCGTCAGCGGATAAAGGTGCCCGCGCGCCGATGCCGGTTCTGATATGCCGGCGAGCGCAACAAAGAGTGTAGCAACAGCGAACTTGGTGACGTGCGACATATCGTGGTCCTTGGAAAAAACCGTCGTCAGATGATTCAGATGACGTCTGATCGGATGCACAATAGACTCGAACCCGTGCGTTCGCCAAGCCAATGCCGGCAATTGACGCGGACCGCAGAAGCCTTCATGGCGGTTGTGCGAGGCGCTCGTTTGCTGTCTAACCGGCGCGCTCCGCCGTCCTGGAGCGCGGAACGCTTGAGAAAATCTTGTTCTATCAGGCGATTACATGATTAGAGCGGGTGGCTTGTGGATCAGCCTGAAGCGGAAATGAAACCGGAATTTCCGAAGATCGATCAGGACAAGATGATCTCGCCGCATGCGCAGGAGGTCGAATACGCCCTGATTCTGCAGCGGATGATCAACACGGTGCAGGATGATCCCGCACAGTTGCGCATGACAATCTACGAATTTGCGCGCGCCAGGCTGAAGCTCGATACGTCGCGGTCGGACGAGACCGAACAACTGCGGCTGTTGGATGCGCTGGAGACGGCGATTCAGGGGGTGGAAGATTTTTCGGTTCGTCGCGAGGACATCGAACGGGTTTCGTCCCATCCGGCTGCGCGGATCGGAGGGGGTACGTCG
Source organism: Bradyrhizobium sp. (assembly GCF_049581145.1). Taxonomy (GTDB): domain Bacteria; phylum Pseudomonadota; class Alphaproteobacteria; order Rhizobiales; family Xanthobacteraceae; genus Bradyrhizobium. The sequence goes on along the minus strand of NZ_JBAURI010000774.1, from coordinate 12,292 downwards.
CCGGGTGGTCCCCCGTCCACCGCGGTTGCGACCGTTGGCCCAGTCACCCCGGCGCGGGAAGACATTCTGCTGCCGCAGAGGGTCTACCTGCACGCCGGCGTCCAGCCGGCCGGAAGCGCAAGAGCGCGGACGTTGGTGCCGATGCTGGTGCTTGCCTGTGTCGGGCTATCGCTGGCTGGCGTGATCGTCGGCGCGGTGTACTACGACCATAGACTGCAGGTCTTGGGCGATCGCGTGTCGCAGCTGACCTCGGCGAAGGCGGCAAAGCAGGCTGCTGCGCCGCCGGGTGCGGACGCCTCGCGGGCCGCCGCGACGGCCGAGGTCAAACCTGGCGCGGTCTTACCCAGCCCGCTCCCATTCCCGGTGCCGGGCGATTACGGAATCTATGCCCTGAACGGCGGCCAACTCAGCGAACTCCAGCTTCTGCCCGGGCGAGTGCCTGACAAGCGGATCGCGATGTCCGCGCCGGTCACGCAACCAAGCCACACCACGCTTCCCGATGGTAAAGTGCGCTTCATCCTGTTTCGCCGCGATCTTGCCGGGAATGCGCCCGATCGGATCGATGTTCGGGTCATTGCCCGGGTGGTCCGCGCCCTGACGTTCGACGCCAATGGCAAACCCGGCTTTTCACCGGTCATGGACGCCTGGAACATCCGCAATGTGGCCTACGAATTGAGAGTGCGCCCAATTGCTGGCAATCCGGAAATGCTACTGGTCCAGTCCGAGAAGCCCGATTTTGCGCTGCCGGCCGGCCGTTATGCCCTGGTCCTGAAGGATCAGGGATTTGATTTCACTGTCGCCGGCAAGATCACGGATCTCGCGCAATGCCTCGAACGAACCGACGCGGCGAACGGGGAGTTCTATTCCGAGTGTCAAAAGCCCTGACCGGGTTCCAGCGGGTCAACGTCGCGGCGGGGGATGTGGGGGGCCTGACGCTGGATCATTCGCGTTGGTCCGATCGAAAGCCGCCCTCGCCACCAAGCCCAAGACATAAAAGCCTTGGAGGATGGATTGGGCAACGATGATCGTCAGGCCGGTTTCCAGAAAGGTGAAGCCGCCATGGAATGAAAAGGCGACAGAGGAAACAAGGGTCAGCCCGATGATCGGTAAAAGGGCGTAGAATCGGAACGCCGCCCCAACCGCAAATCCCAATATGGCCAGCCCAATGGCGGCATATCCCATCCATTATTCCTCTTCGCCGGCAATTAATTGAGCGCTATCACACCATAGTACCGAGATTCGCCGCCACGCGTTTGACGAGGACTTCGATTCTCCTTCTACGCACGCAATCCAGTGCTTGATTCAATCAAATCCCGGCCAGCCAAACCCCTCACAGGATGCTCCCCGAGTGGTGCTCCACCCCCGACCTTGGATTCTACCGAATGGGCGTGCGACCCGCGGCTTTGGCTGCCAATTCGTCGCGGGACCAGCAGTATCCCATTATCAAGCCTCAGGACTTTGTCATAACTTGTTGTTTTTCCCGGAGATGTTTGGGCAACCCAACTGTGGCCCGATTGCAACTTGTGGCGCAAAACCGAAGTTTGCAGGGCATGCCACTCTTTGATGCAAGGGAGTCGCCCTGTAAGGTCTCGCAGGGTTGGAACTTCCTGGGCAGCTTTGCGACGATTAAGTCGTATTGCGCATTTTGTGGGCACCTGAGGGGCGGCTTTTGATAATGCGTATTTCCCCGCACATCGCGGTGTCCAGGCGAGCTTATTCGGCGCTTTTGGCGATGTTCGCCATCGTGTTGCTGCCAGCTTGTTCGCTTCTGCCGGCAACGGGTCCCAAAAGTGATGCCGTTGAGGCGTTGGCTACGGCCGGGTTGCGTTCCAATACGGCCCTGCCTTACGCGCTGGTCGACGTGAGTGCCGATACGATCGGCTTTTTGTCGCAGCCCAATGTCGTCAGCTTCCAGGGTGAGTTCCCCGACAAGCGCCCGAAACCGGAACAGGTCGTCGGCGTGGGCGACGTCCTCAATATATCGATTTTCGAAGCGGCGCCCGGCGGCCTGTTCACGCCGGCGACCGCCGCTGGGGCACGCCCCGGCAACTTCGTCGACTTGCCGGCTCAGGCTGTCGACCAGAAGGGCAGCATCTATGTGCCCTACGCCGGTGAAATTCCGGCCGCCGCGCGTACCTTGCCGGATATCCAGCAGGCGATCGTCGCCCGGCTGCGCAATCGCGCGATCGAGCCACAGGTCGTCGTCAGCCTCAATCAGCAGCATTCGAGCGTTGTGAGCGTTTTGGGCGACGTCAACACGCCCGGCGTGCTGGCCCTCAACAGCGTCGGCGAGCGGCTGCTGGCGCTGATCGCGCGCGCCGGTGGTCCGAAGTTCGAGGCGATCGAGAGCTATGTGACGTTGCAGCGCGACGGCAAGCGCGTCAGGGTGCTGTTGAGCCGCGTGGTGCACGATCCGCGCGAAAACATCTTCATTCGTCCGAATGACGTGATTTTCCTGACCCATGAGTCGCCTACATTTACGGCGCTTGGCGCGCTCAATCAGAATGTATTCGGATTCAATTCCGAGATACCGTTCGACGTCGAGACGCTGACGCTGTCGCAAGCGATCGGCAAGGCGGGCGGGCTCAACGACAATCAGTCCGATCCCGCCGAGGTGTTCGTCTATCGGTACGAAGATCGGCATTTCCTGGAGAGGCTTGGCGTCGATACCACCAAGTTTACCTACGACAGGATTCCGACCATCTATCACGTCAATCTTCGTGATCCGTCTGGCTATTTGCTGGCTTCCGGATTTCAGATGCGAACCAAAGACGTCATGTACGTAGCCAATGCCAGGGTGGTGGACTACTACAAGCTGCTGACGCTCATCAACAACACGGCGGCCACGACCTCGAATGTGTCGACGGCGGTGACGGGCGTGAACGCTGCCGAGAAGACCAAATGGTAGGCTCAACCTGAACGCTCGGTCGTGCCGCAATGATTGGCCGTCTGCATATGAAGTTCCCGGTCGAGACGCTCAACTCGATCCAGTTCAGGCTGACGATCGCGGTGCTCTGTCTGGCGCCGCTGGTCTTCGGATCGGTAGACCAGCTCTGGATTGCGATTTGGACGGTCCTGCTATCGGTCAGCACGTTGTGCGGCGTCGCGGCGCCGCTCAATGGCCGGCAGAGCCGCATCCTGTTCGTCTTCCTGGCGCTGTGTTTGGCCTACGCGCTGGTGGCGATCGTGCAGGTCGCGCCGCGGCTCTTCGACCAGCTCAGCGATCCAATCTGGCAGCGGGCTGAAAACCTTCTCGGTCTCGACGCTGCGCCCCGCATTTCAAGCCGCGCCGAGATTCCTCCGATAGCGATCGGGCATTTCCTGCTGCTGTTGACCGCGTTCGTCAGCGGCTTCTTCGTCGGTACTTCGCGGCGGAAAGGCGACCTCTTGATGCTGGTCGCACAGTATTCGATTCTGCTTTATGCGCTCTATGGTCTGATCGCGCTGGTGCTCACGCCGAATATGCTGCTATGGGCGCCAAAGCTGGCCTACCGCGGCAGCCTGACCGCAAGCTTTGTCAATCACAACACTGCGGCGACATTCATTGGCAGCGGCGTGATTCTGTGGTTCTGCTCGGTGTATATTACGCTGCAATCATTTCGAACCGGGTCGTTGCGACTGCTGCTGCTGGTCCCCTCCAATGAACATGTCGCGTTCAAGGTCATCCTTCAGTCGGCGGCCGCTCTGATCTGCTTCTTTGCCTTGCTCCTGACTGGCTCGCGCGGTGGGCTGATCTGCAGCTCGCTCGGCGTGCTGGTCGCAATCAGCCTGATGATCGCCAATCGGCTGCAGCCCAGGTTCTGGTACGCTCTCGCTGGAGGGCTTGCGACCCTGGCGGTGATGGCAGCCTGGCTCAGCGGGATCGGTCGAATCGGAAGCCAGGGGCTGTTCGACGGCGCGCGATGGTCTGTCTATGGGCTCTGCATCGAATCCATCCGCCAGCGGCCGCTGCTCGGCGCGGGCGCGGGGACCTTCGCAGATCTATTTCCCTCGCTTCGTCCGGATAATTTCCCCGGTTGGGGGGTTTGGGATTTCGCTCACTCGACGATCCTCGAAATCGCGGTCGAGATGGGCATCCCAATGGCGGCGATGGTGCTGATTGCCGCGGTCGCATCCCTCATCATCCTCGTGCAAGCCGCACTGAGGTCCAAGGATCGAAGCCGCAGCTCGCTGTCCGCAATCGCGGGAATTGTGGTCTTGACCTATCTGCACGCGACGATCGATTTCTCGCTGCAGATCCCCGGTTATCTGATCGTTTTTGCCATCCTGTTGGGATGCGGGTTGGCAAGAGCCGCCGGATCACCGGTGGCTCCCCAATACGAGCGTGCAAGCGTTCGTTTCGGCTAGCCCAACTTGCGCAAAGTCGATAGCCGGGGCGGGACAAATCAATGCCTTAGCGAAAAAGTCGCCACTACATTTCTGGTGAAGTTGGATGTTCAGGCGATCGCGGCGAGCGGTGGCGCGGCCTGCTCGGCGATGCGCATGCGTTTGGGCAGGACGAGGCCGAGCCGATCGAGAAGCGCCGCCTGGGCAGGGTCGGGGTGAGTGACGCAGCGCAGACGGATCTGACCGTGCGTTGTGGTCGGAAGCACGACATCGTGCGACTGGATGCGAGCGAGCTCTTCGAGGATCGTGCGTGGCGAGTTGCCAAGACCGGCGCGCTGCTGCCACATCTCGAGGCTCTTCCACATCACGAAGGCGAGGAAGCAGACGAGGATGTGGGCCTGGACGCGGTCTTCGCGCTGGTGCCAGATCGGCCGGACGTTGAGCTGGTCTTTCTGGATGCGGAACGCGGCTTCCGCCTGGGTCAGCTGGATGTAGGCCTTCCATAGCTGCTGATCGTTCCAGTCGGCGATGTTGGAGCGCAGCAGATAGGCACCCTCGGAGATCGCAGCCCAGTCGTCGAAAGCGTCATTGCAGGTTACACACAAGCGCACGCCAGCCGGGCAGCCGTCCGGCTCCAGCGCGATGGCGAAGCGGGCGGCGGCGCGCTGGTTGCGCTGAAGGAGGCGGCCGATCTGGCGGTTGATCGGCGCCGGGTCGAGATGCTTCTTCGACCGGGCGATGCGCGCCGCCAGCCGTTCGAGCGCTGCCGCGATCCGCTCGCTGAAACGGTCGTGCATCGCGCGTTCCTTACTGCGTCGATCGGCCGAGCGGCACAGGATCACAATCTCATCGGTCTCGGGATGGCGCGCGAGCTTGACTTCGACGCCCGCCTGCACGGTGCGCCAGCCGGCCGCGGCAGCAAGCTCGGCGCCGAACTTCTTGAGCTCCGACTTCGGCGCCCCGATGATGTAGCGTCGGCCGGTCTCGCGCAGCCATGCGAGATTCTTCGCGCTCGCCATGGCGCGATCGGTGATCCAGACGCGTCCCACCACGCCATGGCGTGCCTCCATGGTCGCCACGATGGTCTGCAAGGTCCGTGAATCGTTGGTGTTGGCGGCGAACACCTCGTAACCGAGGGGGAAGCCGTCGAACGTTACCACCAGCGCGATGCACACCTGCTTGCAGTCAGGACGGTGATCTCGCGAGTGGCCCCGCCTGGCCTGCGGGTTGGCTTCCGCCTGCCCTTCGAAATACGTGCTGGTGACATCGTAGAGCAGCACGTCGTTCTGAATTGCGAACAACTCGCCGCAGCGCTGCGACAGGTGCGCCTCGAGCGCCGCCTTGTGCACCAGCAGGTGGTCGAGGCCGCGGTAGAGCCGGTCCTTGTTGACCTCCTCGTCGCCGAGCTGAAGCAGGTCGCACAGCGCCGTGCGGCGATACCAGTCCTCGGCAATGTGCAGCTCGCTCGACGGCTCGCAGAAACGCGCCGCGACCAGCACGGCTGCCATCTTGGCCCAGGAAATCCGTTCCTGCCCGGGTGGCAGCAGCCGCTCGCACAGCTCCTCCAGACCGACGCCGCGCCACAGCGTCGGCGCGAGATAAACATCGCCGAATCGACGCGAGCGCTCGATCGCAATGCTCTTCAGACGAACCGAACCGGCACCGTCACATCCGCGCTGCCGTCGTCGAACAGCCGCGCTTGCTCGGGAGCCCCGATCAGCCGATGCGCCAACGCACGCGCTTCGATCCGACCATGCTCGTCAAGCTCGCCGAGATGTGCCACCGTCTGTTGATCACCCGCCGACCGACACGAACGCTCCGCACCAGGCACCAATAGCGGTGGACCTTGCCGTCCTTCTTGCGAATCGTGTGGCGCAGGTACATGCGCCATCAGAACCACCTCTGGGGCGGAAGAAAATACCCTAGGTCGTCACTACACGCGCAAATCGGCCTTCCGCGCCGATTAACCCGTTGATCCGACTCACGTCGACGCCTGTGAATTGCCGAAACTGACCTCAAACTGCGCAAGTTGGGCTAGTTCAGGCCCGGACCGAAGGTCGAGGTTCAAGGTATGATTGAAGCCCTTGTAGAATTGAAGCCCTTCGAGCCGGCGAACGGCGTCGTTTACCGATCAGCCAAGCGCAATCTTCGATCAAGCTGCGACACCGATGGCCCGGCGGCGGTCTTGACCTCGTACCAGAACCTGGCGTCAGCGGCCGACTGGATCTTCAGCCAGTGATAGTCCGTGCTTTGCCAGGGACGAAGCGCCTCGGTCAGATTGTCGAGCACGATATCGCCTTTGGTCGTTGCAACGACAAGGACGAGATGTCCGATTCCCGATGACGTCTTGACCACCGACAGCCGCAGGGCCCTCGCCGGCAGGCCGCTCTGCAGGAGATCGTGCCGTTTGGTGACGGCATAGTCGTTGCAGTCTCCTGCAACCGGCGCAATCACCCAGCCGTCGGCGAGGTCGGTGCCGTAGCTTTTGACCGTCGGCGCAATGGACGTGTTGACGTCGTGGTTGATGCGTTTCAAGAGCTCGGTATTTTCGGCGCTGAGTTCGATGCGCTCGATTGCCGCCGGGTCTGACCTGCAATCGTCGGGATAGCGACGGCAAAAGCGGACGTGTTGGAATGGCGCCAAGGTGGGCGAGCCTTCCATGATCGGCGAGAGTGGGTTGGAATCCTGCTGAGGCCGGTTGCGCGCATCGGCGCGGCCTGAAGAAAGGCAGCTGGCAACGACGGCGAGTGCGAGGATTGCTAAAATTGGTCGCGCCACAGTCATGAAATAACCACCTTGATCGAGTGAAATACGAAGGTCTAGGCACGCGCTATCCATGGGCGGAGTGTCGCCGCGTTAGGTTAAATCTTCGCTATGCTGCGGAGTTATTTGATGGTTGGGGTTTGACCATTTGGCGATTTGCCAAGCACGCTTCTTGAGCCCCGTCTCCGCCGCAAGATTTGTTCCGCTCATCAGGCGGAGTAATGCAGCAGGCCGCTCCGTGTTCCAATCTTGACAGGCGGCGTGCGAAAGGCTTTTGCCTTGTCAGGTCGGCAGGTGGTTGGCGTGCCAGTTCCAGGCCGTTTCGATGATCGATTGAAGATCGTGCCGGGGAGACCAGCCGAGCGTCGCCCTGGCCAGTGCATTGTCGGCAACAAGCGCCGGCGAATCGCCTTCGCGGCGCGGCCCATATTTGACCTCGAAATCTTTCCCGACCACACCCCGAACGGTGTCCACCAACTCCTTCACCGTCGTTCCATGACCGGTACCAAGGTTCAGCGCGTGACTGGCGCCGCCGTCCAGGAGATGTTGGACCGCGCGGGTATGCGCGTCGGCGAGATCGAGAACATGGACGAAGTCGCGAATGCAGGACCCGTCGCGGGTGTCGTAATCGGAGCCCAGCACCTGGAAATGGGGCCGGCGCCCCAAAGCGGCCTCCAAAGCGATGGGTATGGCGTGCGTCTCGGGCGAATGCCATTCGCCGATTCGTCCCGCAGGGTCGGCGCCGGCGGCGTTGAAGTAGCGCAGAATGACCGAGCAAAAGCCTTGATAGCGATCGAGGTCGCGCAGGATCTGCTCGACGATCAGCTTGCTCTGACCGTAGGGATTGATCGGCGATTGGGCGTGCGTCTCATTCATGGGAATTGAGCACGGAATTCCGTATGTGGCGCAAGTTGACGAGAAAACGACCTTATTGATGCCCGCCGCTTGCGCGGCCCGAAGCAAGGTGATGGTTCCGCCGACATTGTTGTCATAGTAGGCGCCGGGGTCGCGCACCGACTCGGCGACTTCGATCGCTGCGGCAAAGTGAATGATCGCCTGCGGCTGATATTCGCGCAGCACCTCATCCAGCCTCTTGCGGTCCCTGATATCGCCAATCTCCAACGGCCCCCATTTGACAAACTCGGCGTGGCCGTTGGAGAGGTTGTCGTAGACAATCGGTGTGAAGCCCTTGTCGAACAAATCGAGGCAGGTGTGCGATCCGATGTAGCCGGCTCCGCCCGCGACAAGAATATTTTTCATTCGTCCGATTCTCCGGGAATGCGGTGCGGCCCGAGTTGCCGGTCGGCCAAGCAGGAAACCACCAATCAAGAAATCATCAGAGGCGGATATTCAAGGCCCGGTTGCAAAATAGTTACCTGCCCAAAGGCTACGACACCGATGTCCAGAGGCTGACGACGAAGGCTGCGATCTTCTTCAGCGCTTCCACGACGCCCCAGCCGAGGAAGCCGACCCATACGATCATCACCGATACGATCAGCCCTCCGAGCAGTCCGATCACGATTTTTCTGCTCGTGCGAGCGGACGTGGATCGAGCTTTCAGGTCGACCGGTTGAAGATTGGCCATCTGTCTTTCACAATAAATCAAGCGATCAGTAACTCGGAGGGAAGAAGTGAGCAATCTCATGGCCGGATCCCGTTGTTGAAGCCGCATGGTTCATATTTACTTTAAGCCATGGCTTGGGAAATGACCTGGCCTCATCAACTCTCAAGCCGTGCCTCCGGGCGGTCTGGATGGACCGCTTGACGGTCCCCAATCCGAGGCCGAGCCTGTCTTTTGCGGAGGGCTTCTGATGGGGCCTTGCGAGGCCGGCGGCTTTGCGCCGCGGCGTCAGTTGGCGCTGCTTCCGCGCGGGGTTCGATCAGTCAGAAATCTACCGGCAGCGGCCGGGTCGTCCGGCGCACAGACATCCGCGTGCACCGAGGGCGCCCGCATTCATACTCTGTTTGCGGATGCTCAGCTTTTGGCCGAGTCAGCAAGCGCTATCCGTCACCAGGAGCGCTGGGATCGTCACGATGATGATCTTTGCGTCGAGGACCATCGACCAGTTGCGTGCATAAAACGCGTCGCAGGCAACACGCTTGTTATAGGTCGTCGTGCTGCGGCCACTGACCTGCCACAGGCCGGTAATTCCCGGCCGACAGGCAAGGTACGCGCTGACGGAACTGGTGTAGCGCTCCAGTTCTTCGTCCGTGACAGGACGAGGCCCGACAATGCTCATCTCGCCGCGAAGCACGTTGAACAGCTGAGGCAGCTCGTCGAGACTGGACTTGCGAAGGATTGCACCGATCGCGGTAATGCGCGGATCATGCCGTAATTTGCGATTTGCCGCCCATTCCGCAGCTGCCGCTGGATCGGCATCGAGAAGCCTGCGCAGGCGCTCGGGCGCATCCATCACCATGGTCCGGAATTTCAGGCAGTCGAAATGCTTGCCATTGAAGCCGACGCGCCGATGCCGAAACAGGGCAGGGCCGGGCGAGGTGACAATCGTGACGACGAAGCAGATGATCAGGAGGGGCGCCAGCAACAAGATGCCAGAAAGCGCCAATGCAATGTCGACGATTCGCTTCGCTGTAGTTCCAACCGGAGCCTGTGACCTGTCTGCACCAATTCGCAGAACGCTACGTGTCTCGGCCAAACTGTTCATCACTGTACTCCAAACAACTAGTAAAAAACTCCCCAGCGTTTTTTCGGTCTTTGCTACCCGTCCTTCATCCTTTCTATCGAATTATGGGGCACTGCACAAATTGAGCAAGCTCCTATTATAAGCAAGGCTGTCATTAACCTGAATTTTAACACGCCAATTTTGCGGACAATGCCATGGTTTGTCGTCAAAGTGAGCAGATCCTGTCTGTTTCTTGTGCCGTCCCATTTGGGACACATTTTGCGTTGCACCAATCGCATTGGTAACGGTTGCTTCATCCCATTTCATGCGTCGTAATTCGTGCCCGGGCGGTTCAGGCTTTTTTTAGGATTTTTGTGGCGGTTTTTCGAACCGTTTCAGGTACGATAATACTAAAATGGCGGCGCCATTGCGGATACTGTGGGTGGCAGAGTCGTCTGCTCGAGGCTCGGATGCTTCAGTGGTACGGTCCGCGGCTTCCTTGTCCGGGAATTCTCGGGTGTTCATGGAGAACAGGCTCGCCTTGGCAAGCTGGCCCCTCAGGAACCAAGCTTCTGCACCGCGTCAGCGAATGACTTTCGACTGCGCGGATCCAGCAGATCAATCCGCGACTGAAGCAGGGCGCGACTGCGGGCGGAGGCGTTGAGATAGGAGCGGCCGGTCATTTCAACATAACCGTGCGCGACGAGGTTCTGAAATTCGTCCAGGATCTTCTGCTGGATCGGTGCGGGCGCAAACAGAACGACCGGTATTGCCACGGTGATCCGGCGCATGGCGATCCAGGCCTCGTTCGGCGAGGTGTCATAAGACATCTCGAGCAGGTCGAAGGTATGCTGGTCCAGCATTCCATGCTCGGTTTCGAGGCCGAACAGCATTAGCCAAACGAACGAATCGCGTGGCGCGCAGCCGAGTGTCTGTCTGGCGCGAGCCTCGAGCGAGCGGAGACGCTGATCGAATTCCCCGACGGCTCCGGATCGAAGCGCGGCGTCCGCCAGCGGAATTTCCAGGAGCATCAGGACGTGCTGAGCGTGATTATCGCAGCGATCCATATTCTGCGCCACGGTACTTTCCAGCGTGCTGATCGATGTAGCGCGACTGAAGGTTTCGAAGCTCAGCAGGCGAGCCTCGCTGTCCAGAAGTTCGTCGGCGATCTCCCCCCGGGGCGCATTCGCAATTCCCCACGCCAGCCCCGCGCAGCCGACGAGTAACGTGAGGCTTCGCCGGACCAGCGATCCAACGGAAAGCTTTGGCTTTGGCGCGGGAGCCAAGACCTAGCCGACCTCGGCGGAAATCTTTTCATCGGTGTAGTAGTTGTAGTGCCGGTCCGAATATCCTTCGAAGCGGCGCATGACGACCTCATCCGCCTTGTTGAGCACTGCGCCCAAGAGACGCTCGGACAGGATAGGCGAGGCCGCCACGGCCTTGAGGATTTCGTCAGCCGCCGTGCTTCCCCACTCGACCACCAGCACGAAGGCATCGAACAGATGAGCCGCGGCCTTGACGTCAACGACCGGAAGAATGGGGGGCAGATCAACGAGGACATAGTCGTAGTCGTTCTTCGCTGCCTTCAACATCTGCTTCGTCGCCGGCGAGTTCAGGATGTCGGAACTGTTGGAAGGCTTGATCCGCGTCGAGGATGGCAGGAAATCGAATTTGAATGTCGAGTCGGTGATGACCAGATCATCGAAGGACGATTTTTCCGCGACCATGTCGAGCAACCCGGGCGCATCCCGGTAGCCCAGTGTGTTGCTCATCGATGGGTTTCGCAAATCCGCGTCGATCAGCAGCGTGCGAGCGCCGCTCTTGGCCAGGAAAGCCGCGAAACCGGCCGCAACCGTGGTCTTTCCTTCGCCGGGCAGTGCCGAGACAATCCCGATGACCTTGCCTCCCGTCGGGTGCAGGTCGATTGCGACCTTGATGTATCGCAATGCCTCGGCGGTGGCCGAGAACGGGGCGACTTCGCTGATCTGCCGAATTGCCGCGGAGTGCCTGGTCGCGCCCTGCGGTTTTCGGAGCATTGGTTTCTTCTGGGCGAAAGCCGGCAGAACCGCAAGGCAGCTGGTTCCCAGCAGGGCTTCGAGCTCCGCGCGCGTGTGAATCTGACGGTTCATCCGTTCGCGGGCGAACGCCGACATCACCCCGAGACCCAATCCGCAGATCCCGGCCAATGCGAGTGTCAGGCTGACCTTGGGAGAGCTTGGCGAGGTAGGAGCCGACGCCACGGTGACGACGCGCGCCTCGGTCGAGGGAAAGGATTGTTGCTGCACCGATTGGGTGAAGCGGGACAGAAAAGTCTCGTAGATGCCGCGATAGGTGTTGGCCGCCGTCTCCAGTTCACGCAGGCGTACCTGCGACTGTCGCGTCGAGGCCGATTGCTGGAAGACCTCACCCATCCGTCGGTCGATCGACTCTTCCTGGCTCTTCGCAATCTGCACTTCGCTCTTGTAGCTCTCGGCGATGCGCGAGATCTCGTCCCAGATCGCGCGTTGCAGGGCGGCCATTTCGGCTCGCAGGTTCCTGGCCGCCTGATGGTCCGCTCCGTAGCGGGCGGCCCATTCCGA
>NZ_JBAURI010000773.1:0-2061 GCF_049581145.1 Bradyrhizobium sp. | reverse complement strand
GTGGCGCCGCGGCATGACCGCGGCGCCGTTTTCCGATGTTCAGTCCCCGATGAACTCAGAACTTCACAGTTATACCGGCATAGACCGTCTTCTCGGTGCAGCTGCCGGTGCTCACGCCGTTGACGGTACAGACACCAGGCGCGGCGGTGTGGTCGAGGCCGAACTTGTTCTGCCAATAGCGATAGGCGATCCAGGTGTCGACGATGTGGCTGTACTTATTACCCCAAATGGCCTTGGAGGCGTCGAAGGTCAGACGGATCGGCTCGGAGTTGAATTCGACGACTGTCGGAGTTCCGCCGCCGGCGGGGCCGAGCGGCGCGTTCTGGTTGCCTTTCGGCCCGATCCAGGCGGCACGGCCGCCGATCGCGAAATATTGCCAGTTCTCGGGCAGGAAGCCGAGATCCATGTACCAGTTGGTCTCCACGGTCCAGGTGGTATCGTAATCGAGATTGCCGTCCCAGAGGCAGTTCACCCCCGGGAGCGGATTGGCGGCGTCGCCACACTGGAGATAGGCGGCGTGACCCATTTCCTTGAGGACCATCGGGGCTACGTCGACATAGCCCTTGTAGGGCAGATCGAAGGCAAATTGCAGACCGCCGACAAAAGCACGGTCGGCCGAGGCAAGACCGGTGTCGAGGGAGCCGGCCGCGGCACCCACTTCGAGCGAAACGTTGCGCAAGGGACCCCAGGTGAAGGCCTTGGTATCAAAGATTTCGTTGAACCCGAAGGTGCTGCGGATCAGGGCGTAGAACTCGGTCTCGCCGGCGCAATTTGCCCCCGGCGTAGCTACGAATCCGATCGAGCCGGGATTGGTGCACGGCGCGGCGGGATCATTATGATCCCCCTTGAACATGTTGACCGCGAAAAAGTTGGTGCCATAGGCCCAGGCGTCGAAATGGGTGAACGAATAGACCTGCTTGGCGAAGCTGCCGGAATAGCTGCCGTTGGGATTTTTGATATAGGCGCCGTCGGGACTGGTGCCGCTCGGCATATACGAAAAGGTCACCCGGTCGTCGATAATGAGGAAGAACGGCAGATCAGCCGGCGGCTTCGGCTTTGCCTTGACCGTATTCACTGGCAGGTCTGCCGCGCTGGCGAGACTGGCCGGAATGACGGCCGCAAGTGACAGCACCGCGGCTGCGATAACTTTCTTGTAGTCGAGCATTCAGCACCCCCTTTTTGACGATCATATGATCGGGGGTGATCCAATCGTTTCGCGATGCCACTGAAAAGCCTCAAGATTCCCCATGCGCTGCCGCAAGTTTCATCTGTAACGCAAACAAGGCAACGCGATGGGAGCGGCCGGAAGGATCGCCGCCCGGCGCCGCACCCGCCATGGTTGCGTCCGCAAGCGGAGATTTTGAATGCGCATGCACACGATATTGCATGCGTATTCACATAGTAGCACCAAAGATGGTTTCTCTCCGCGAGGGCCGAACCCACCACCGCAACTCTACGAGCGTCTCGGCGCGGCCCAACCGGCGCGCTTATTTTGGCGGCAGGCGCGTCCGGCCTTTTCAAGATTTGCCAAAACTTGTCACCCTTTCGCAACACTTTCAGGGACGCCGTAGGTGATGAACTATATCGGAAGCGGGGAATCGCCGTGGCGCCGCACGTAGCAACTGGCCGCTCCGCGGGGCCATGCCGTTTCACGCCGGCATGGCTGATGGCTGCGTCTGACCCCTGGCTAACGGCCTGAATGTCAAGCCGATCAGAAAGGCGCCGAGGCCAACGGCCCAGGACCCGATATAGAGCCAAGAGTAGCTTTCGAAGGTGTCGTAGATCAAACCTCCGGCGACCGGCCCGGTCGCCATGCCGAGGCTGCCGGCCATCGCCGTTCCGCCGATCACGGTGCCCATCATCCGCAGCGGAAAGTTCTCGCGCGCCAACACCGCATAGAGCGGCATGGTGCCAGCATAGATGAAACCGAACATCTGAGCCTGCGCTTGCAAATTGAGGTCGGACGACCGGGTTGCTGAGCAGGTTTGGTGATGGAAGGCTGTTGCGTATCCTCGGTTATGGTGACGATCCGGCGGGTGTCGGATTGCGGGTCAACGGGAT
>NZ_JBAURI010000772.1:0-13619 GCF_049581145.1 Bradyrhizobium sp. | reverse complement strand
TCCCTGGATCGATACCGAGAAAAAGGCTTGTGGCCAACAAATCGCAGCTAGGCTTGGACCAGGGATCAGCGCTTGTCCGGCAAGCTTCAACCAATTTCCGAATTTCAGTCAGTGCCAATGATGTATTGAGATCATCGGTAAGGGCCGCGAGCACTGCGCCCGACACCTCGCCTTTTGATGCGTCGCTGTACCGTGTGAAAGTTCTCCAACCATCCAGTTCCAGCGCTGACGCGTGCAAACCTGCCAAAGTCCAGTCGATCGGCGAGCGATAATGCGTCTTCAGCATGTTGAGGCGCAGCACCTCACCTGGCCAATCAGCCAGCAGTTCTCTGATGGTGACAAAATTGCCAAGCGACTTCGACATCTTCTCGCCTTCGACCTGCAGAAAGCCGTTGTGCATCCAGATGTTCGCCATGCGGTTTTCATGGAAGGCGCAGCAGCTTTGCGCCAGTTCGTTCTCATGGTGCGGAAACACCAGATCGATGCCGCCGCCATGGATGTCGAACTGTTGGCCGAGATGCTTCCAGGCCATCGCCGAGCACTCGATGTGCCAGCCCGGGCGACCCTCCGCCTTGATACCCGCGGGCGACGGCCAGGACGGCTCGCCCGGTTTCGACGGTTTCCAGAGCACAAAATCGGTGGCATCGCGCTTGTAGGGCGCGACATCGACGCGCGCGCCCGCGATCATCTCGTCGAGCGAACGATTGGCGAGCGCGCCATAGCGCGGCAGCACCGAATTGGCCGCGTTCATCGCCTGCGGCGAGAACAGCACGTGGTCCTCGGCGACATAGGCGAAGCCGCCCGCAACCAGTTTCTCGATGATGGCGCGCATCTCGGCAATATGATCGGTGGCGCGCGGCTCGACCGTCGGTCGAAGGCAACCCAGCGCATCGACGTCGTCGTGAAACTGCCTTTCGGTCCCCTCGGTGACCTTGCGGATCGCCTCGTTCAGCGGCAGCGCGGGAAAATCACGCGCGGCGCGCTCGTTGATCTTGTCGTCGACATCGGTGATGTTGCGGACGTAGGTGACGTGATCGGCGCCATAGACGTGACGCAACAGCCGAAACAGCACGTCGAACACGATGGCCGGCCGCGCATTGCCGATATGGGCAAAGTCATAGACCGTCGGCCCGCACACATACATGCGGACATGATCGGGATCGAGCGGCACGAAAGTGCGCTTGTCCCGCGTCAAGGTGTCGTACAGACGCAATTCCATGAATCACCCGTCCCTGCCGGCCGGGCGTCCAATGATCTCGGTTGAGAAAAGACGGCCTCAGCCAGCGAATCGCTAGCTCGTAATCTCGCGGCAAATGCAGCCAATGGCGAGGAAACCGTTCATGGCAGAAACCTATGGGCCAATCGAGGCCTCTGCGTCAAGGGCCGCGAAAAAGCCGCTTTCGGCGCCCAGAGGCTGCCGCCCCGTCCGCATGGTTAATCATTATTAATCAATTGGGTCTATCGAATGAGGGACGTCCCCCTCACTTCAGCGGTGCATCATGCAGTTCCCTCCGGCGCTCCTGGTGAGCGTGCTCCTCCTCGCCGCAACGGTCGCGGCATCGGCCGAAACCCGCGTATTCATCATCGAAAACGAGTCCGACGGCTATGGCGTCGACCAGTGCCTGGCCAAGGGCGACAGATGCGGTGCCCATGCCGCGCTGGCCTATTGCCAATCACGTGATTTTGCACAGGCCTCCTCCTACCGTCGCGTCGATCCCGACGAGATTACCGGGTCGGTGCCGAAAGACGGCGCAAGCTGCGGACGCGGCGGCTGTGGCGACCATGTCGCCATCACCTGCCAGCGTTGACGGGCGGTTCCCGCCACATCAGCGCCCCGGAAACGACGTGACGCTGCCGCCGGAAGCGTTTATGTGGAGCGGCCGCGGCGCTTCGGCTCGCGGAAATCCTCCGAGTAGCCGGATATGCTTGAAATATTGACCCGACCCTTGTCCAGACCGATTCTGACCTGCGCGGCACTCTTGGCCGCTTTGTCGGGCAGCCTGGCGCTGACTCTGCCCGCGTCGGCGCAGATGAATCCCGATCAGCCCGCCGCGCAGCCCCCGCAAGGCGCGCCGGTCAATCCGATCTGCCCACGGCTGGAAACGCAATTGGCGACCATCGACCGCGGCGGCAGCAGCGATCCCGCCAAGGACGAGCAGATCCGGCGCTATCAGGACGCCGCCACCAAGCAGCAGGGCGAGCTTGATCGCGTCAGGTCGCAGGCCAAACGCATGGGTTGCGACAATTCGGGCTTCTTTTCGCTGTTCAGCGGCCGGTCGGCCGAATGCGGTCCGATCAACAACCAGATCCAGCAGATGCGCGCCAATCTCGATCAGATCACCGGCAACCTCGAGCAGTTGCGCGGCGGCGGTTTCGGCGGCGCCGACCGCGACAATCAGCGCCACTCGGTCCTGCTTGCGCTCGCGCAGAACAACTGCGGGCCGCAATATGCGGCGATGGTGCAAGGTTCCGGCGGTTTCCTGAACAATCTGTTCGGCGGCGGCAACAACAACAATCCCAGTCTGCCGCCTCCCAGTGCCGACCTGAGCGCGCCATCCGGGACTTATCGCACCGTCTGTGTCCGCAGTTGCGATGGCGGCTATTTCCCGATTTCGTTTGCGACGGTGCCCGGGCGATTCGCCGACGACGAGAGGACCTGCAAGGCGCTGTGTCCGGCGACCGAAGCCTCGTTGTACGCCTACCGCAATCCCGGCGAGGACATCAACCAGGCGGTCTCGACCAACGGCCAGCCCTACACCTCGCTGCCGAACGCGTTCCGCTACCGCACCGAGTTCAATCCGTCCTGCTCATGCAAGGCGCCCGGGCAAACCTGGGCGGAAGCCCTCAAATCGGTCGACGACAAGGCCGCCGCCGAGCAGCAGGGCGACATCATCGTCACCGAGGAAAGCGCGAAGAAGATGCAGCAGCCTCGGCTGCCGGTGAGGCCCGCGTCTGCCAGGAAGGGCCTCCCGGCCAATGCCGATGCGGCCGATACCGCGCCGGCAGCCGCCGATCCCGCCGGCACCTCCGGTACTGCGTCCGACAACAAGCAGATTCGCACGGTCGGGCCGACCTTCATCCCGGCGCGCTGAAAGAATTAGCCCTCGAGCACATCGGTCGACGCCCGGGCGGAGCGCGAGATCAGGGTATGGTCCGGTTCGGGGAGCGGCTCGCCGGCATCGCGGAACCGGTTGGTGATGGGATAACGGCGGTCGCGGCCGAAATTCCGCCGGGTCACCTTGACGCCAGGCGCGGCCTGGCGGCGCTTGTATTCGGCGATGTTGAGCAGGCGATCGATCCGCGCCACCACTGCCCGATCGAAGCCGGCGTCCACGATGGCCGCTAGCGGTTCTTCCCGCTCCACCAGCCGCTCCAGGATGCCGTCCAGCATGTCGTAGGGCGGCAGCGAATCCTGGTCGGTCTGGTTCTCGCGCAGTTCGGCGGTTGGCGGCCGGGTAATGATGTTGGCCGGGATCACCTCGCCGGACGGTCCGAGCGCGCCTTCAGGTTTCCAGGAATTGCGCAGGGCCGAGAGCCGGAACACCTCGGTCTTGTAGATGTCCTTGATCGGATTGAAGCCGCCATTCATGTCGCCATAGAGCGTGGCATAGCCGACGGACATTTCCGACTTGTTGCCGGTGGTGACCACCATCGCGCCGGTCTTGTTGGAGATCGCCATCAACAGCGTGCCGCGGGCGCGCGCCTGCAGATTCTCTTCCGTGATGTCGCGCGGCAGGCCGGCGAAGGTGTCGGACAGGATCGCCTCAAAGCCCTGCACGGCCTTGGCGATCGGCAGTACCTCGTAGCGGATGCCGAGGCAGGTCGCGAGCGAGCCTGCGTCATCGAGCGATTCCTGCGCGGTGAAACGGTATGGCAGCATGACACCGCGCACCCGCTCGGCGCCGAGCGCGTCGACCGCCATCGCGGCGCAGAGCGCTGAATCGATGCCGCCGGAAATGCCGAGCAGCACGCCGGGAAACCCGTTCTTGCCCACATAGTCGCGCAACCCCAGCACGCAGGCGGCATAATCGGCCTTGTCGCCCTCGAGCAGCGGCGCCACCGGGCCGTTGCAGCGCCATCCATCATGACCCCTGTGCCAGCGCAGCGTGGTGACGGTCTCGACGAAGTCCGGCAGTTGCGCCGCCACTGACAGATCGGCGTTCAGCGCAAAGGAGGCGCCGTCGAACACCAGTTCGTCCTGGCCGCAGACCTGATTGAGGTAGACCAGCGGCAAGCCGCTTTCGGTGACCCGGGCCACCGCGATCGACAGCCGCACGTCGGTCTTGTCACGCGCATAGGGCGAGCCGTTCGGCACCACCAGGATTTCCGCGCCGGTCTCCGCCAGGCATTCGACGACGTTCTCGTAGTCCTCGGATTCTTCCAGCCAGATGTCCTCGCAGATGGGAACGCCGACCCGGATGCCGCGGATGATGACGGGCCCGGCGGCCGGCCCGCGCGCAAACAGCCGCTTTTCGTCGAACACGCCGTAATTCGGCAGATTGGCCTTGTAGCGGATCGCGGCCACGCGGCCGCCATCCAACAGCGCACAGGCGTTGTAGAGCTTGCCCTCCTCGACCCAGGGACTGCCGATCAGCATGGCCGGGCCGCCATCGGCGGTTTCGCGCGCCAGGGTCTCGATCGCGGCGCGGCAGGCCGCCTGAAACGCCGGCTTCAGCACCAGGTCTTCCGGCGGGTAGCCGCAAATGAACAATTCCGGCAGCACCACGAGGTCGGCGCCGTCGTCCCGCGCGCGGACGCGCGCGGCGCGCGCCTTGGCGGCGTTGCCCTCGACATCCCCCACCGTCGGGTTGAGCTGGGCCAGCGTGATCAAGAACTCTGCGGCGCGGTCGGTCATGGCTTGATGGTGCACCGGAGAACGCTCGACTGCAATCGGCTGCTTCAGATCGCGCCCATGCGCTCGGCGATGGCAAACAGCCAGAACAAAGCGGCCATGATCAGCGCGACGCCGACCGCCGCCGATCCGAGATCCTTGACCCGGCCGATCTGCAGATCGTGTTCGGTGGTCAGGCGGTCGGACAGCTTCTCGATCGCGGTGTTGAGCAGTTCGACCACCAGCACCATCACGACGACCGCGACCAGCTCGACCGAGCGCATCAAGGTGGCGCCGACCACCCAGGCCAGCGGCAGCGCCAGTATGAGCGCGCCGACCTCCTCGCGAATCGCCTGCTCCGAGCGGATCGCGAACGCCAGGCCATTGCGCGAATTGATGGTGGCCCGCCAGAGCCGCAGCAATTTAGAATCCCGCCGCGGCCGAGACCGGCCGGACCTTGCCACCTCGCTCATGCTTGAGCAACTCCGCGATCAGGAAAGCCATGTCGATCGACTGTTCGGCATTGAGCCGGGGATCGCAGACCGTATGGTAACGGTTATTGAGATCCTCGTCCGTGATGGCGCGCGCGCCGCCAATACATTCGGTGACGTCCTGCCCGGTCATCTCCAGGTGGACGCCGCCGGGGTGGGTGCCTTCCGCCGCATGGATCAGGAAGAAGCTCTTCACTTCCGACAGGATGCGGTCGAACGGACGTGTCTTGTAGCCCGAATTCGAGGTCACGGTGTTGCCGTGCATCGGATCGCACGACCACACCACCACCCGCCCCTCGCGCTGCACGGCGCGGATCAGGCCGGGGAGATGGTCGGCGATCCTGTCGGCGCCGAACCGGTTGATCAGGGTCAGCCGCCCCGGCTCGTTGTCCGGGTTGAGCACGTCGATCAGCTTGAGCAGTTCATCCGGCTGCAGCGACGGGCCGCATTTCAGGCCGATCGGGTTCCTGATGCCGCGGAAATACTCGACATGGCCGTGATCGAGCTGGCGGGTGCGGTCGCCGATCCAGATCAGATGGCCCGAGGTCGCGTACCAGTCGCCGGTGGTGGAATCGACCCGGGTGAAGGCCTGCTCGTAGCCGAGCAGCAGCGCCTCATGGCTGGTGTAGAAATCGGTTGCGCGGAGTTCGGGATGGCTTTCCAGATTGAGCCCGCAGGCGCGCATGAAGTTCAGTGCGTCCGAGATGCGGTCGGCCAATTCCTTGTAGCGGCGCGACTGCGGCGAATCCTTCAGGAAGCCAAGCATCCACTGATGTACGCTGCCGAGATTGGCAAAGCCGCCGGTGGCGAATGCGCGCAGCAGGTTGAGCGTCGCGGCCGACTGCCGATAGGCCATCAGCTGGCGCTGCGGATCGGGGATGCGCGCGGCCGCGGTGAACGCGATGTCGTTGACGATGTCGCCGCGATAGATTGGCAGCGTGACGCCGCCGATGGTCTCGGTCGGCTGCGAGCGGGGCTTGGCGAATTGTCCGGCAATGCGGCCGACCTTCACCACCGGCAGCGCGCCGGCATAGGTCAGGACCACCGCCATCTGCAGCAGCACGCGGAAGAAATCGCGAATATTGTTGGCGCCATGCTCGGCAAAGCTCTCGGCGCAATCGCCGCCCTGCAGCAGGAAGGCCTCGCCCGCGGCCACCCGCGCCAGCGCCTTCTTCAGATTGCGTGCCTCGCCTGCGAAAACCAGCGGAGGAAACGTCGCAAGCTGCGCCTCGACGTCGGCGAGCGCCTTGGCGTCGGGATAGTCGGGCACTTGCAACACCGGCCTGGTGCGCCAGCTGTCGGGTGTCCACCGCTCGGACATGAAGTCAACTCCTGAGCAAAAACCACGACTTATCGGGGTCTTGGTGTCGGGGGCCTTGAGGCGCTGCCTTATACACAGGCACGAAGACTGCCGCCACTTGGATTTCGGTCACCGCCAAGCCTACAACGCAAACCCTTGCAGCAGCGGCCGAATTCGCATTTTCTTGAGCTTGATCCGGAAAAGTGGTTAGCGGTTTTCCCGCGCGACAATCGCGAAACGCATCTGGGCAGAGATCATGCTCGAACAAAAGCGAGCCGCAGGCGAAAATGCCGGAAAAATCGCCGTGACCAAGGCCATGCTCGATGACGTTTTTTCCGATGACATCGCACTGCCAGCGACCGACGGCTACCTGCTGGCGGCAACCCTGTTCCTGCCGCGCGGCGCCAAGCGCCACGCCGTGCTGATCAATTCGGCAACCGCCACGCCGCGGAAAATCTACCGCGGTTTCGCCGGCTATCTGGCGCAGCGGGGCTGCGCCGTGCTGACCTATGACTACCGCGGCATCGGCGGCAGCCGGAAGCGGGCGCTCGAAGGCTACAACCAGCCGAAATCGCTGCAAGGCTTCAAGGCCTCGATGGCGGACTGGGCCGCGCTCGATGCCACCGCGGCGGTGGCCTGGATGCGCCAGCGCTATCACGATCTGCCGCTCGGCTATGTCGGCCATTCCTTTGGCGGCCAGGTGCTCGGACTGCTTGCCAACAATGCCGACGTCTCGCGCGCATTGTTGATCGCGGCGCAGGCCGGCTACTGGAAGCTGATGACCACGCCGGAACGCTATCGCGTCTACGCCCTGCTCAGGTTCGTGGGCGTCCCCGTCACCAGGGCGCTGGGCTATGCGCCGGGCCGGATGGGCATCGGCGAAGACCTGCCGAAGGACGCGTTTCTGCAGTGGGTCAGATGGGTGATGAGCCCGCATTATCTGTTCGATGACACGACACTCGGCGGCCTGCCGAATTTCGCCAAATACCGGGGCGCGCTGAGCGCGATCTGCCTGTCCGATGACCCCTGGGCGACGCGGCCCGCGGTGGAACTGCTGTGCGCGGGTTTTGGCGCGGCGCGGCCTGAGATCGTGACGATTGCGCCCGCCGACATCGGGGCTGCGAAGATCGGCCATTTCGGCTTCTTTCGCGCCGAGCATCGCGACACGCTGTGGCGCAGTGCGGCGGAATGGCTGCAGGCGGAGCGATGACATCGCGCCGCCCCCTTGTTGTCCTCCTGAGAATGGATCGGCAGGTCCGCGTGTCGGAAACGTCGCAACGTGGCGGCAATCAGGATCGACCGCTGTGGCTACCTCACCCTGCGGGAGTTTTCCTGCTGGAAGGCGATCTGCGCCAGCACCGATTGAGTGATGTCGGCACCGGTCTTGGCGTCGTAGACGAGAAAATTCCTGCGTCGCTTCACCATGGCCGCGAGCTCATCGAGCGTCACAAAGCTGAATGTGCCGGTATGATAGAGGCGCCGGTTCGCATATTTCTCGATGATGGTTGGGCGGTCAGAATTTGCCATCGCCTTACACCGGGAACCCCGACGGTATCGCCGCAGGGCGAGAGCAATTTATAGCACCACAACTTGAGCATTCAAAGCGAATCGCCGTACCCGATGTGACCGGCTCCCGTCTGCGCCAGCACCTCGACGCAATGCCGGGCGCAGCCCGCCCCACCATCCGAGACCACTATGGGACAAGGCGATCGACGATGATCGCCTCAGGAGCCATGGAAGAGCCGACATCCACGATCGCTATTGCCTCGTCATGTCTGCGAACTGCCTGCCGCTGTACGGGCCCACGAAAGTGCCGGTTCCGATGCACAGCAGTTTCGCAGCGTGGCACGTCGGGACCCTGTCCTCCCGCCTGCTGGACAGGCGAACACACAAGTCAGCGTATGCGCTACATGTGCGGGGCGCCGCGGCCCTCATCACCGCCACCTGGTAGCGACGAGAGCGGCCTCCATCAGACCACTGGCAACATTTGCCATTCATCTTGGTGGCTGACACGGCCACAAAATCCGACGCAAGCACGATGCCGGACAGTGCGAGCGCCAGGACAACAGTCATTTTCGCCACGATTGAACTCCTTGCTTTCAATTTTCGTGCTTGGCTTGCTCGATGCGCTCCGCACGATATTGCTGCGTCCCTCGGTCGAAGTCGCACCGATCGACCGTACCGATCTGCTCAACCGCGACCGCCCCGTTGCGGAGCCAGCCGATAATCGCCCGCATGGCGCGCGCCACACCCCGCGACCGGGGCGCGGCCGCCCTGAAAACGCAGGTCCGGCCGTCGACGGTGTGGGTGATGGTTCGTTCGGCTTCGCGGATTGATCGGCTCAAGGCTACGCGCCCCTCTGTAATGCTACCATTCGTAGCATATGCGCAGGGTGCGCCGCGCGTCAAGCGATATGAGGGTCTCCGCGCGGCGACCAGCAGCCTTTGCAACCACCGCGCGAAAAAGCCGGGGATCGCTGTTGCGGAATCCCGCTCCCTGTGCGACGTTTGGTAGCGTTACAAGAACGCCAAAACACGCACGGAGATACAATCGAGATGAATGACAGCCTGCCCGACCTCGGCGACCTCGAACGCGAGGTCATGCAACTCGTCTGGGCCCATGGTCCGATCACGGCCGAGGCGGTTCGCGAGCGGCTGTCCCGCCCTCTCAAGGAATCGACGGTGCGGACCGTGCTGCGAAGGCTGGAAGACAAGGGCTACACGACACACACGGTCGATGGGCGGACCTATGTCTACCAGGCGGCCGAGCCGCGCGGACAGGTCGCGGCACGCGCCGTGCAACGGATCGTCGACTGGTTCTGCAACGGTTCGGTCGAAGAGGTCATGGTGGGCATGGTGGATAATGCGATGCTCGACCAGCGGCAGTTGCGCATGCTGGCCGACAAGGTTGCCAAGGCGAAAGCGAAGGGAGGGAAGAAGTGATACTGGCGGTTCTGGCGGAGTCGGCGCTGCGCTCACTGCTGCTTGGCGCCGCCGTGTGGATCGGCTTGCGGCTGCTGGATGTCCGCAATCCGCACCTGCAGATGACGTCCTGGGTGATGGTGCTGGCGGCGTCGCTGTCGATGCCGCTGTTGATGCATTGGACCACGGTGACAATCACCTGGTCGCCTCCCGCCTTTGACCCGGCGCCGGTCGCAGCGCCGGAACAGGTCTGGTCCGCCAATGGCCTGTGGCCTGCCGAGAGCCTCTGGCCCGGTGCGAGTCCGTCGCCGGCGGCGCTGCCCTCGCCGGTTCCGCCCGAATTCGGCGTCGCCGCCGAGGCTCGCGACCAGCATGCCCAGGCCATCAATTGGTGGGCCGTCGCGACGGTCATTTACGCCTTGATTGCGGGACTGCTGGTGCTTCGCTTGGCGGTCGGCCTCTCCCTGACCTGGCGCATGGTCCGTGCCGCCACGCCGATCAGGGACTGCCGAGCTGGCGGCGCCGATCTGCGCGTCAGCGATGCCATTGACGGGCCCGTCACCTTCGGCTCGACCATTCTCGTTCCGCCGCAATGGACCGATTGGGACGCCGCGAAGCGCCAGGCCGTGCTCGCCCATGAGGGAGCCCATGTCGCCCACGGCGATTTCTACCTGCTGCTGCTGGCCTCGCTCAATCGCGCGGTATTCTGGTTCAGCCCGTTTGCCTGGTGGCACCTGGTCCGGCTCGCCGAGCTGGCCGAGATCATCAGTGACGCCAAGGCGATCGAGGCGCTGGAAGACCGGCTGTCCTATGCCGAAATTCTGCTCGATCTGATGCAGCATCGCCGGCAGGTGCCGGTGAGCCTCGATATGGCGCGGGCCTGCACGGTCTATGCCCGGGTCGAGCGCATTCTCGGCGCGACCATGCCCCCCGCGAAGCTCGGATGGCGAAAAAAGCTGCAGACCGCGGCCATCATCGTACCCGTCGTCATCGTCTCGGCCGGCAGCATTGCCTCCGGCACCCTGCCGGCATCGACCCTCGTTGCCGCAGGCTCTGCGGATGCGACGGCCGAGGCGCGCAAGCCGCGGCAAGTCGACTTCTACGCGTTCGGCCCGACCTCGATCTTCGCCGTGTTTCGCGACGGCGAAGATCGGTTTGGGCAACTGAGCTGGCAAGGCAAGCTGCGGCTGTCCGCGGAGCCGGACGGCACCTATTCCTACCCGGCCGCCGCCGGCCAGATCACGTTTTCCGCTGGCGACGATCGCCCGGCGGAGCTCTCGCTGCACGAGAACGGTCGCGACATGCGCGTGGCGCGGATCGCAGAGATCTCCGGACCGGGAATCACTGTCGATGCAAGCCTGCTCGATTCCTATGTCGGCTGGTACGAGTTGTCTCCGGGCCGCGTGCTGACCGTCACGCGCGACGGCGACCGGCTGTTCGTGCAGGAGACCGGCCGAGGGAAATTCGAGGTGGTGGCCCATGACGGAGATGCCTTTGCCGGCAATCACGACGATGTCGTGATCTTCCTGCGCGATGAGCAGGCAAAGGTGACCCGGGTGCTGTTTCAGGAATCGCGGTCCGGTGCGCATCTGGCACCGCGGATCGCGGTCGCCGCGGCAAGAACGATCGAGGACGAATTTGCGCGGCTGATGGCGGAAGTGCCGGACCGATTTCGCGATCAGATCCCGGCGCCGGGCACCAAGGATGCGATCCTGCGGGGGATCGCGCAACTGCAAGGCGGCGCGCCGAACTACGAGGCGATGAGCGCGGCGTTCGCGGCCAAGGTGCATCACCAGGCGCCACAGTTGCAGGCGATGCTGAAAACCCTCGGCACGGTCGAATCGATCTTCTTTCGCGGCGTCGGTCCCGGAGGTTATGACATCTATGGCGTGAAATTCGCCAATGGCTCCGCGGAGTTTCGGATTCTGCTGGCGCAGGACGGAAAGGTCGACGATGTCCTGTTTCGGCCGGACGGCGATGATACCGCCGGTGCGATCGTCCCCTGTTCCAACGAGAAGAGTTTGCGATCTCACGACGGCACGGCGCCGATCAAGATGCTGCTCTATAACGCTACCGGCAGAGACATCCGAATCTACAGGCTAGATACCGAGGGGCATCGTACCGGCCAGGGCACGATCGGCAGCACGATGCTGTCCGGAATTCTGACCTCCGTCGACAATCCGTGGGTCGTCGCCGATGCTTCGGGACAATGTCGTGAGATCGTGCTGCCGGGACAGTACACCCGCTATCATACGGTCGAAGCCTCTTTTGTCAGCGAACCGCCGGTGCGGCGCAATGCCCCGCTCGCCGGCAGCGAAGACATGCTACGGCGTTATATCGAAGCGCTCGGCCGCGGCGCACCGGACTACGACCGCATGACCCCTGAGGTCGCGGTGCAGACGCGGGCACAGCTGCCTTTGGACCACGCGATCATCAGCAGGCTTGGTGCGCTGCGAGCCATCTCGTTTCGCGGCGTGACCCAGCTCGGCAGCGATATCTACGTCGCACATTTTGCCAACGGTACCGCCGAGTGGCGGATCGGCCTCGCCAAGGACGGCACGATCGGACATATCGCGCTCGGCCCGCAATCGTAGAGCCCGATCCGCACTTGCTTTGCGGCACGATGGATTGCTTCGCTTGCGCTCGCAATGACGGCGTGTGGGGACTGCCTGAGCACCCGGCTGACTGCGATCGCGGGCGCGAAAGAGTCAGCTATCGCATATTGGAGTTGCATCCACCGCGCGCGAATGCTACGTTCTGTAGCGTTACGAGATGCAGCTCTTTTAAGAACCGGACGCGACCAATCATTCGGCGCGCCGCGGCTCGAAGTCTTTCGAGGCATGGCCATGAGCAATTCCGCAAAAGCCGACGCAATGCTGGCGCTCAACCGGTTCGGCATGGGGCCGCGCCCGGGATCGATCGCGGCCATCGAGAGCGACCCGCGCGGCGCTCTGCTCGCCGAACTCGACCGGCCGATGACAAGCCTCGCTGCCGCCTCCGCGCTGCCCTCGAGCGCGCAGGCGCTGCGCACGGTTGCCGATTTCAACGCCAGGCAGCTGGCTCGCGCGGCCGTTGCCAAAAGGGAAAAGGACGCGAAACAGCGACACATGGCAGAGGCGTCCGCAATGGCGGCGCCGGCCATGATGGAAACAGCCGCGACAGCCGATAAGGACGCAAAAGCCGACAAGGAGATGGCGGCGAAGAGCGAGGCCGAAAATCCAAGGCAGCCGATCTACCTCGCGGAGGCGAAGATCCGCACCGAAGCGGCGCTCAACGCCGACATCGGATTGAGCGAACGGCTGGTGTGGTTCTGGTCCAACCATTTCTGCATCTCGGCCGACAGCATCCGCAGCATGGTCGGCGCCTATGAGCGCGAGGCGATCCGTCCGCACGTGCTCGGCCGCTTCACCGACCTGCTGCTGGCGGTCGAGGGCCATCCAGCCATGCTGGTCTACCTCGACAACCTGGTCTCGATGGGCACGAATTCGACCACCGGCATGATTCGCAACCGCGGCCTCAACGAGAACTTCGCGCGCGAGACCCTGGAGCTGCATACGCTCGGCGTCCAGAGCGGCTACACCCAGGACGACGTCATCAGCTTCGCCAAAGTGATGACCGGATGGACCTGGCTGCCGCCAGCTGATGATCCGGAGCATGGCGGCGAATTCGCCTTCAATCCGCGGCTGCACGAGCCCGGCGCGAAGACCGTGTTGGGCAAGGTCTATGAGGATGAGGGGATCGACCAAGGCCGCGCCGTGCTGCGCGACCTTGCCGTGCATCCCGCGACCGCAGCCCATGTCGCCACAAAACTCGCGCGCCATTTCATAGCCGACACGCCGCCGCCGGCGCTGGTCGAGACGATGACAAAGGTGTTCATCGAAACCGGCGGCGACCTCAAGGAGGTCTGCAAGGCGATGCTGTCGTCTCCGGATTCCTGGTCCGCGCCAGCCACCAAGCTGAAGCGACCGGGCGAATGGATCGTCGGCATGGTGCGCGCCACCGGCATCGCGCAGGTCGACCCCAAGCGGTACACGGACGCCGAGACGCTGCTCGGCGAGGCCTTGTGGCGTCCGTCA
>NZ_JBAURI010000771.1:0-8914 GCF_049581145.1 Bradyrhizobium sp. | reverse complement strand
GATCGGGGCCGTCCGTTTAGGTGCGCTGCAGCGATCAGCGGGTGGGCGCTGGCGCGGCGTTGGGGTCGGGGAACGTTCCATCCGCGGGTGCCGCGGCCGCCGCCGGCGGTTTCGGCTTCCTCGGCCGCGCCCGGTGGACCGCTTTCGGCGGCGGCGTCATCGGCTGAAGTTCCGCGAACACCGGATTGGGATCGGTGGTCGTGGTGGCCGGATTGGTCAAGTCGCCTGGATTCTTGATCACCTGCACCTGCACGGTCGCCGGCTGGTATTTATTCAGGGTGTAACTGACCGAGAAGCTGGGATCGGGAGCCTGTACCGAGACGGAGCAGGGCGTCTTGCAGCCGGGTCCCTGCGAGGTTTTGGCGTCGGCGCCGGGGGGGTTCGATTCGAGCTGGACCTGAATCGTCGGCGGCGTGGGCTTGAAATAGTCCAAAGAAGGCAGCGAGGAACAGCCCGCAAGGCTCGTTCCAGCTACGGCAACCGCGATGACACGACGCATTTTTTTCGATCCGCCACATTCCTGCGGCCAACGGCCGCAATCCCCATTTTTGACCATAAGAGTGTCCGATCGGCCACGCAACCGGGTCGGTCCGCATCGTTAATTGATGGTTAACGCGAATGCACGGGAAAATATAATCCGAAGCCAGATCAATCCCTTATGGCGTTATTTTGGCTTGCGATAAGACCCTCCACCGCATCCGGCAGGTCCCTCATGTGATGGATCAAGCGGTCGGGCTTCAGCTCGGCGATCGGTATTTCGGTATACCCGAAGCCTACAGCGATCACCGGTACCCCGGCACGGCGGGCGACCCCGATATCGGGACCGGCGTCGCCGACCATGATCGCGGACGCGACTTCGCCGCCGGCCCGGGCGATGGTCTGCCGCAGGATCTGAGGGTCGGGCTTGGAGACGCCGAAGGTGTCGGCGCCGCAGATCGCGGCAAACCGCGCGCTCAATCCGAGCTGGTCGAGCAGCCGCCTGGACAGCCATTCCAGCTTGTTGGTGCAGACCGCGAAGCGATAGCCCTGTGACGCGAGCTCGTCGAGGGCGCCCTCCAATCCCTCGAACGGGCGCGAAAGGTCGGCGATATGGGCGGCATAATGGTCGATGAAATCGGCGGTGAGGCGGGTGATATCCGCAGGACCGGCAAGGCGGCCCTCCAATTCCAGGCCGCGCTCGATCAGCTTGCGCGCGCCCGCGCCGATCATGGTGCGGGCGGATTGCAACGGAACCGGTGGCAACCCCTCCCGGTCGAGCACGAAATTGAGCGCATTGATCAAGTCGGGCGCGGTATCGACCAGCGTGCCGTCAAGATCGAAGACGATGGTCGCGGCTGAGGCTGGAACTTGGGTTGGAGCTTGGGTCATCGCCGATGCGCTATCGGTCTCTGCGGCGAGATGCAAGACGGGCATGCTAGAGTGTGCTGAAAACCGGGGACATCGGGGGGCAAGGCATGCGGCAATTCTCCGGCAAAACGGCGTTCGTGACAGGCGGAGCATCGGGGATCGGGCTGGCGCTCGGGCGCGCCTTGGCGAATTTGGGCATGAATGTGATGCTCGCCGATGTCGAGACGGAGGCACTGGATAAAGCGGTCGTGGACTTGCGGCATTCCGGCTGCAAGGTGGCCGGCATCGGCTGCGATGTCGCTGATCCCGACAGTGTCGAGGCCGCGGCAAAGGCGACCTTCGCCGCGTTCGGCCATGTCCATGTGGTCTGCAACAATGCCGGGGTGGCTGCCGGCGGCGGCATCGACGACATCTCGCTCGACAATTGGCGCTGGGTGATCGATGTCAACCTGATGGGGGTGGTGCACGGCATCAGGAGCTTCCTGCCGCATATCCGCGCCCATGGCGAGGGCGGCCACATCGTCAATACCGCCTCGATGGCCGGCCTGACCGCCGGTTACGGCTTCAGCCCCTACGCGGCGAGCAAGTTCGCGGTGGTCGCGATGTCGGAGGGGCTTGCCCTGCAACTCAAGCCGCACGGCATCGGGGTCAGCGTGCTCTGCCCGAGCTATGTGCGCACCCGCATCGGCGAAAGCGGACGCAACCGTCTCCCCCGCTACGGCGAGGCGCCGCGGCTCGATCCGGCAAGTCCGGCCGGCCTGATGCTCGCCGAGATCGACAGGCGCCTGGCGGGTGGGCTCGAGCCCTCGGACGTCGCCGCGCGCGTCATTGCCGCGATCCGCCAGGACGAGCTCTACGTGTTCACCCATCCGAATATGCGTGAGGAGGTCGACCAGCGGTTCGCCGCGATCCAGGCAGCGATGGACCGGGTCGTGGGCTAGCCGAAAGTCAGGCCGAGTGACCTATTGGCGGCTATGCCTCGCCGCGAAACGACGCTATATGGCCGCGGGGATCGGGGTATCGCCGCTCGCTGGCGGCTCACGGCCTGCTGGGGTTTCCGTGTGACGATGGACGAATTGAAACGGCAAGCGGCGGCGCGCGCGCTCGAACAGGTGCGTGACGGCATGACGGTCGGGCTCGGCACCGGGTCGACCGCGAAACATTTCGTCGAATTGCTGGGCGAACGGGTGAAAGCGGGATTGCAGGTCACGGGCGTGCCGACTTCGGAGGTGACGCGCGCCGACGCGCTGCGCTGTGGCATCGCGCTGACCACGCTCGACGAGGTCGACCGGTTGGATCTGACGGTTGACGGCGCCGATGAAATCGATCATGCGCTCAATCTGATCAAGGGCGGCGGCGGAGCGCTGTTGCGCGAGAAGATCGTGGCCGCGGCGTCGGATCGCATGATTGTGATCGCCGACGAATCCAAATGGGTCGACGCGCTCGGCCGTTTTCCACTTCCGGTAGAGGTCATGCCGTTCGGACTCGCCGCGACGCGGCGCGCAATGGCCACAGCGTTCGCGGAAAGCGGCGTTTCCGGCCAAATGGTGCTCCGCAAGGACAGCGGCGGCCACGTTTTTGTCACCGATGGTGGCCACTGGATTGTCGATGCCCATCTCGGACGAATAGAGGATGTCCCGCATCTGGCGGCTCTGTTGAGCGCGGTACCGGGCGTTGTCGAGCACGGGTTGTTCGTCGGGCTGGCGAGCGCGGCCGTGCTGGCTGGCGCGCAGGGAATTCGCATTGTTGAACGGCACTAGAGCGTGATCCGGAAAAGTGGGAACCGGTTTTCCGAAAAGATCATGCTCAAACAAAGAGATGAGATCATGATCTGATCGGATCATGATCTCATGGTAAATCCCAAGGAGAAGCGGAATGAAGAGCGTTTTCAGGATTTTGCCTGCGGCAGGCCTCGCGCTGGGACTGGGTCTGGCGCTGGCCGGCTTACCCGCCGGGGCGCAACAGGCGGCTCCGGGGCAGCCAACGATCCCGGGCCTCAAGCCGGCGTCGCCGGCCGCGCTCGCGGCGGCGAGGGAGATCCTGGCGATGAAGAATGCTGCCGCGATGTATCAGGCGGCCGTTCCGAACATCGTGCAGCAGACCAAGGACACGCTGCTGCAGACCAACCTCAACTACCAGAAGGATCTCAACGAGGTCGCGGTGATCGTTGCTCAGAATCTGGCCGGCCGCGAGAAGGAGATCGGCGAGGGCATGGCGCTGGTCTACGCCAACGAGTTCACCGAACAGGAATTGACTGCCCTGGTCGCCTTCTACAAGTCCCCGCTCGGCCAGAAGCTGCTGATGAACGAGCCGCGGGCAATCCAGATGAGCATGTCCTATATGAACCAGTGGGCGCAGCAGTTCGCGAGCATCGTCAACGGCGAGTTCCGCTCCGAGATGCGCAAGCGCGGCAAGCAGATCTGATGCAAGGCTGACAGGCAGGTCGAGGTGCAGATGGCTGAATTCGACGTCGACCTGTTTGTCATCGGAGGAGGTTCGGGCGGGGTTCGCGCCGCCCGGATTGCGGCGGGTCACGGCGCACGGGTCATGGTCGCCGAGGAATACCGCATGGGCGGCACCTGCGTCATCCGCGGCTGCGTGCCGAAGAAGCTGTTCGTGATCGGCTCGCATGTCCGTCAAGAACTCACCGACGCCGCCGGCTTCGGCTGGAGCATTCCGTCCGCGACGTTCGACTGGCCGACCTTGATCGCCAACAAGGACAAGGAGATCGCGCGGCTGGAGGCGGCCTACACGGCCAATGTCGAGAAATCCGGCGCGCGGATCGCCAAGGCGCGCGCGGTGTTCGAGGATGCGCACACGTTGCGTCTGTCGACCGGCGAGAAGATCAGCGCCAATGTCGTGCTGATCGCGACCGGGGGCGCGCCCAACCATGGCGCCGCGATCCCGGGGCTCGAGCACGTCATCTCCTCGAACGAGGCGTTTCATCTCGAGCAATTGCCCCGGCGCATCCTGATCCAGGGCGGCGGCTATATCGCGTTGGAATTCGCCTGCATCTTCGCCGGCTTCGGCTCCGACGTGACGGTGGTCTATCGCGGCGACAACATCCTGCGCGGCTTCGACGAGGATGTCCGCAGCCACGTGCGCAGCGAAATGGAGAAGGAAGGCATCACGATCCTGACCGGCTGCACCGTGACCGGGGTCGACAAGCACGGCAAGGAATATACCTCTCATCTGTCGAATGGATCGAGCATCGCCTCCGACCAGGTGATGTTCGCGATCGGCCGGCATCCCAACGTCGCCAATCTCGGATTGGAGAAAGCTGGCGTCGCCATCAATCCAAGCAATGGCGGTATCGCGGTCGATCATTTCTCGAAAACCTCAGCGCCGAACATTTACGCGATCGGCGACGTCACCCATCGCTTCAATCTGACGCCGGTCGCGATCCGCGAGGGCCATGCCTTCGCCGACACCGTGTTCGGCAAGCGCCCGGTCCAGGTCGATCACGCCGACATTCCGACCGCGGTGTTCTCGCAGCCGGAAGTCGGCACGGTCGGGCTGACCGAGACCCAGGCGCGCGCCCAGTTCAGCCATGTCGACGTCTACAAGACCAGTTTCCGGCCGATCAAGTCGACGATGTCAGGCCGCGACACCCGCGTGCTCATGAAGCTCGTGGTCGATGGCACGACCGACCGCGTGGTCGGCTGTCACATCGTCGGCGACACCGCCGCCGAAATCGTCCAGGCGGTCGCGATTGCCGTGAAGATGAAGGCCACCAAGGCCGATTTCGATGCCACGCTGGCGCTGCATCCGACCGCGGCGGAGGAGCTCGTGACCATGCGGACGCCGACCGCGCGCTACGTGCGCGATGAGGCGGCGGAGTAGGGGATCCGGCGCGGAGGAGATCGGCCGAGTTCTCGCCTGACCCGTCCGCTTGGTCCCGGTCGGTCGCATTTGATGGCGATCGAAAGCTGCCGCGAGCGCGTCGTATCATCGACGGCATGCTCGACAGCAAGGCTCTGCCCGGCGCCTGCCGATCTCGGACCGATGTCTCATCGCGCCCGTGAGGGGCCTTGAGTTTGTGCTCGGCTTGAAGGATCCGTCCGGTACGCTCCCCGATCCGGCGGTCAAGAGACAGCGCGAACGATTGCCGTGGCCTGCCGCGTCTCATTCCAGTTTTGCCTGCTTGTCGCGCGGGGCTCCATCGTTTCGCATGACGAGGAAGATTGGTGGATGTTCCGCCGGATCGAGCGTCGCGGCCGGGAACTGCTGCCCGATTTGCAAGCTCCGGCGTGGCGCTCTTCCATTATTTCATCCGTGTCTGCGAAGGAAGGTCGGCTAAACACCTTGCAGGGTAGACCAGCTCGCAACAACAGAAACAAATCACCGATATGCCGCGATTCGGATTGATCGGGCCCTCATTGCCTGCTTCGTGTCGGGTATATCCTCCCGAACTACCCGGCGGCCCACGAGCCGCCGGGTTTTTTCGGCCTTCGCAAGCACGATGATACTGACCGGTCCTACATCCAACTGGGCGGCTTCTCTCTCGTTTTGTCGGGCGTAGCTGGGACTTCGGACGTTACGGCCGCCGCTCGAAATCGCTCAGTCCTGAAAATTCCCGAGTACCGGCGAGAGGCTGCCTGCCGGCGATCAGCGCAACTAATTCGGTTCGCACCCGATCGAGCACGATGCCATAGTCGTGGGTCTCGGTTTGTCTGAACAGCCGGACCGTCGGGTACCAGGGGCTGTCGCAGCGATCGAGCAGCCAGCGCCAATCGGGAGTGTAGGGCAGCAATATCCAGGTCGGGCAGCCGAGGGCGCCAGCCAGATGAGCCATGCTGGTGTCCACCGTGATCACCAGATCAAGACAGCTGATCAGCGCCGCGGTCTCGCTGAAATCGGTAAAATGTTCGGTCAGGTCGACGATGCCGGTCCGTTCGCGGAGCACCGTCCGGTCCTCCGGCCTTGGGTCCTTTTGCAGGCTCACGAAGCTCGCGTTGGCGTCGAACAGCCGTGAAAACATCCGCAGCGGGATGGATCGATTGTGATCGTTGTTGTGTTGCGGATTGCCGGACCAGACCAGGCCGACCCGGAGCCTGTTGCGGGCGCCGAGGCGGGCTTCCCAGAGCTGCACGCGGGTCTCCACTGGAGGCGGCAGATACGGTATTTCGGCCGGAATCGAGTCGAGCTGCGTCCTGAACGCAAATGGCAGGCTGCAGACCGGACAATGGACGTCGAACGCTGTCGACGTTCCCTCCAGTTTCGCCAGGCACTGCGAGACGCCTGGCATCCCTGACAGCAGTGGGACCAACGGCTCCTGCGGCAGAAGAATGACGCGCGCGCCCAGGGCCGCCAGCATGGGCACATAGCGTACGAACTGGATGGTGTCTCCCAGACCTTCATCCGCACAGACAACGATTGTCTTGCCTGCGATATTCTCCTCTCCGAGCCACATCGGCTGAGGAAATTTGGGATAGTTGGCGGTACCTGGAAGAGACGGCACCTTCCACCGTGCCTCGCGCGCCGGCCAGCCGGCCTCGAAATCACCGCACAGCAGGTAGATGAGAGACAAGTTCCAGTCTGCGCCGGCGTTATCCGGATCGATTGCCTTCACATTGCGATAGAGCGTGACGGCTTCGGCGAATCTGTGCGTTTCACCGAGCGCGGCCGCCCTGTTGTCGAACGCGCGCGCGAACTGAGGTCGCAGCACGATGGCGCGTTCGAACCATTCCAGCGCCTCATCGTAGCGACCGAGCGCCCGCAGAGCGACCCCGATCTCGTTGCAGATGTCGGCATTGCCAAGGTCCAGAGCGTGCGCCCGTCTGCCGTCGGACAGGGCGTCTTCAAATCGACCGAGGCCGCATAACGTCTCGGCCCGCTTTTGCAGGGTCGCTGCGTGATTGGGCTGCAGGCCGTCACACAGATTGAAGTTGCCAAGAGCATCCGCCAAGCGCCCGGACTGGAGCAGAACAAGCGCGTAATTGTACGCGGCGTGCCAGTAGCGCGGATTCAGCGTGAGCGCACGTTGGTAGCTCAGCATCGCTGGCGCCGCGCGCTGCAACAGAACGAGAACATTGCCCAGTTGCGTCCACAACTCGGCATCATCAGGCCTGATCTGCACCGCTTGGTCGAAGGCTTTCAGGGCCTCTTCGTGAAGTCCCTGCGCTTCCAGCGCGGTGCCGAGACTCGCGAGATAATCCGTCCTGGGATCTGCCCGGTTGGCGCGACCGACCCATTCGACCGCGGCATCATATTGTTTGGCGTGGAGGGACAGGAGGCCCATGAGCTGCAGCGTACCCGCATGTCCGGCATCCAGCGCAAGCGCGCGCTGGCAGGAGACTTGCGCATCCAGATGTCTTCCATTGCGCATGTGGCGGAGAGCGGCCTCCTGCAGCGCCGCGGGACTGTCCGCGCCGGTGCCGTTCGAAGCTGTCTGGGATTTACGCGCGGCAACCCGGCGTTCGCGACGGTTCATCAGCGCATTCCAAGTGACCCGACACGACCGTTAGATGATTCTTAGCCGTCAAAGAAGTCCGGCGGACCGTGCTGCAGCCGTGGGACGAGCTCGCTTCCGGCCAGTTGGCGGTGCGCGGCGTTCGCAGTTCAGCGTTGCTTGAGCGGCGCATGCTCACGCGGCGTGGGAACCGCAATAGACCAATCCATGCTCAGTACGTCGAATGAGAGCGATGCCGGTGTGATGACCGGGGCGCGCCCGATCCAAACCTGCCGGGAGGCGCATTGCGATCGTCACGGGCGTCGGCGCCGGTGGACGCGGCCGCGCCGGTGTGGACTTGCTCGCACGGCGGCGTTCGGATCGGCGAGGGCGCCGTGAGCGATCGCATCCGGGCCGGCGTCGGATGAGCCGTCATCTCCTCTCAGAAGATGCGCAAGCTCGTTGCAATAGAGTCTGTTCCAGCGTGTCGTCAAGCTGACCAGAAATTCGAGCTCGCGGCCTGTCGGAATCGACATCAGAGCGCCGGTCTGGATCGCTTGAGGACTCGCATTGGCTCAATCCCGGAAAATCATGTCAGCCGACAAGACCGGCGGTCGGCGCGACGTCGCCACTATCCGGAAACACGGTGCTTGCGAGCACGGTCTCGTCAACGCGCAAGTGATCCCTGAGCAGACCCTTGAGCACGGCGCGCAGATCGGTGGTCGGCTTCAGGTCGCGTCCCTCGTAGAGCTGGGCGGCTTTGAGCCCCGGCCAGTCGGCGATCATGCGTCCGCCCCGCAAGGCGCCTCCGGTGAGGAAGGCAACGGTCCCGGTGCCGTGGTCGGTACCCTCGGTGCCGTTGATGCGTGCGGTGCGGCCGAATTCTGTGATGACGGCGACCACGGTCTCGCGCCAGGACTCGCCCATGCTGGTCTCGATGGCCGCCAGCGCGCCGTCGAGCGCTCCCAAGAGATTGGCGAGCTGGCCCGCGGCCGCGCCCTCATTGACGTGGGTATCCCATCCGACGAACCCGAGCGCGCCGACGCGTGGGCCGTCGGCCTTGGCGAGAAAGCGGCCCGCGGTGCCGGCGGCCTCGGCGAAATAAGCGCGCACGCGCGCGATGCCGGGCGCTGCCTGCGACGGGTCGTCCGCCGTCGGATCGTCGGTCCCTTGTGC
>NZ_JBAURI010000770.1:0-13006 GCF_049581145.1 Bradyrhizobium sp. | reverse complement strand
GTGTTGCGGCGCGCGTCTTCCGCGGACGCGCTCGCCAGCGAAAGGTAATAGGAATTGGCGGCAACCAGCATCCCAGTAAACGCCTCGCGGGATTTTCCGAGCGCCGGCCAGATCAGCGCGTCGCGATGGCCGGTCGCGCCTTCGATGATCGAATAGAGCCCCGCCATGTCCTTGGCGGGCGACAGCACCTGCTCCTCATAGGTCTTTTTAATGGTCGCCTGCACCGTGCGCAGCTCGCCGAACCCGTCGAGGAAGCGCACGGTCACGCGTTCGAGCTCATCGACCGATCCCGACAGCATCGGATCGGTGGAGGCGCGCGTGGTCAGCGTGCCGAGCACAGCCTCGCGCAACAGCAGGATCTCGGCGAACAATTCCGGACTCGGCTGGTTGATGTAGCGATGGATCAGGTTTTGCAGCCGGCTGGTTTCACTCTCGAGCAGCGCCAGAATCTGGTCGGACTCGCGTACCTGGCGCACGTCCTCCCAGGCCGAGCGCAGCACCTTGGCGCCGTTCCAGATCATTACCGCGAGCACCACGACCACCGCGGAGTTGAGCGCTGCGATCGAGAGGATGCGCCAGCGGATCGGGACGGCGCGCAACAACCCGACGACCCGCGCGCGGGCCTGCGCGGCCAGAGTAGCCGGCCGTTCCGCACTTTCACGTCGCGCGTGCGCAGTCAACACCAACTCACTCCACCTTGTAGAGACGCGCGGTCAGCCCGGCCCCTGCCCGATCGCGTTGCGCTGTCCGGCAATTCGTGTCCATTGCGGCGGACATCGCAGGGTTCGGAGCTGCCCAGGATGCCTTTGCCGACCACGCTGTGCAGCGCCTGCTGCAGATGGGCCGTGGGGCGCAACATGAACGGCATCGCCAGCCGGAAACTGCGCTCGGCGCCGCGTTGGTCCGGTTGGGATCGGTCATGTCGACCCGGGGCTGCTCGATCGTTTCCTCTTTCTCGCCGACTTGGTACGAGCCGATCACCCGGATCTGCAGCCATTCGGCGTGGAGTTCGTCCGCCGGGATTCCGCGCGCCAAAGCTCTCGTCGCGGCCACCGTCAGGAACGGTGCGACAACGAGAGTTACGGCCCGCGAAAGCTCGGCGCGGCACACTGACAACGTCTTCCCCTTGATCCTGAAGTCGCCGAAGGTGAGAAAAGGTTCAATGCCTTTTTGTGCGGGCTCGCCAATTCCGGCTATTGTGCTGACGGCCGGATTGTCGTCAATGGTGCGGGTGCGAACGCGCGGCAATAGAGCAGGACCGTGGATCTCGCGCTTGCTGCGGCGAGAATATGCGGGACGGCAGCGTTTTTGGCTTCGTGAGGTCGTGGTTTGGTTTGACGCAAGACTGGTTCGGCAGTGAAATCGTTAGTCAGGTCATTGCAACTTTTGGCTGTGCTCGGTGCGGTCGGCTCTGGCTCCCCGGCAATTGCGGCTACCGACATCATGTGGTGGCATGCCATGTCGGGCGAGCTCGGCAAACAGGTCGAAAGACTCGCCGCCGATTTCAACGCGTCGCAAACCGAGTACCGGATCGTTCCGAGCTACAAGGGCAGCTACACCGAAACCGTGACGGCGGCGGTCTTCGCGTTTCGTTCCCACACCCAGCCCGCGATCGTGCAGGTCAACGAGATCGGCACCGCGACCATGATGGCCGCAAAGGGCGCGATCTATCCGGTCTATGAGTTGATGCGGGACGAACGCGAAGCCTTTTCGCCGTCCGCCTATCTTCCCGTCGTGACCGGCTACTATGCCGATGTCGACGGCAATCTGCTGTCGTTTCCGTTCAACGCATCGACGCCGATCCTGTACTACAACAAGAACCTGTTCCGCGCCGCCGGCCTCGATCCGGAAAGGCCGCCAAAGACCTGGCCCGAGGTCGGGGTGGACGCGAAGCGCCTGCGCGATTACGGCGCGGTGTGCGGCTTTACCACCTCGTGGCCGTCCTGGATCCATGTCGAGAATTTCTCCGCATTTCATGATCTGCCGATCGCAACCAAGGCCAACGGCTTCGCCGGGCTGGATGCGGTCCTCAATTTCAACAACAAGGTGGTGGTGCGCCACATAGCCCAGCTCGCGCAATGGCAGACCAGCAGGATCTTCGACTATAGCGGCCGCGGGCAAACCGCCGAGCCGCGTTTCCAGAACGGCGAGTGCGGCATCTTCATCGGCTCCTCGGCGACCCGGGCCGACATCAAGGCCAATTCGAAATTCGAGGTCGGTTACGGCATGATGCCGTATTGGCCCGATGTTCCGGGCGCGCCGCAAAACACCACGATCGGCGGAGCGACGCTGTGGGTGCTGCGGGACCGGCCGGAGGCCGAATACAAAGGCGTGGCGAAATTCTTCGCCTATCTGTCGAAGCCCGACGTGCAGGCCGCCTGGCATCAGAACACCGGCTATTTGCCGATCACCCGCGCGGCCTATGAATTGACCCGCGCGCAGGGTTTCTACGACCGCAATCCCGGCGCAGCGATCTCGATCGAGCAGATCACGCTGAAGCCGCCGACCGAAAATTCGCGCGGGCTCCGGCTCGGGTCCTTCGTCCTGATCCGCGACGCGATCGACGATGAGCTGGAGCAGGCATTCGCGGGCAAGAAGTCCGCGCAGGCCGCGCTCGATTCCGCCGTCGAGCGCGGCAATCGGCTGCTGCGCCAGTTCGAACGCGCAAGCCCGGACCGGTAACCTGCCGAGGGAGTTCCGGTCGGCTTGTTTCGGCACCGCCCGCTGGCGGTTATCTGCACTCATAATGAGCAAAGTCGACTCTTTGTATGCAATCGCGCTGGCTGTGCAGGGCGCGTCTCGAATATTATCCTAGTATTATCAGTGGCTTGTGCTTTTTTAATGCCTCGGTCAGGGTTGGCACGAAGCTTGCGGTTGTCCCACTGCCATTCGCGTTGGAGCATGACAATGAAGCGCCGCGATTTTCTGAAATCCGTCTCCGGACTGGCTGCCGGCGCCATGGTGCCGGCGCCAGCCCTCTGGTCCCCCGCCAAGGCGGACGCCCGCTCGGAGACGCTTCTGGTCGTCACCGAAAACGGTCCCAACAATCTCGACATCCACGGCGTCGGCACCAACCGTTCGGGCTATGAGGCCTCGTGGAACTGCTACGACCGCCTGATCACGCACGAGACCAAGACACTGCCGGATGGCACGCTGTCCTATGATCGCGACAAGTTCAAACCCGAACTCGCCGACGACATGAATGTCGGCGACATGTCGGTCACCTTCAAACTGAAGAAGAATGCGAAATTCCACGACGGCACCGCGGTCACGGCGAACGACGTCAAATGGTCGCTGGATCGTTCGGTCTCGGTCGGCGGCTTCCCCACGGTGCAGATGAAAGCCGGCGCACTGGAGAGCAAGGAACAGTTCGTCGTCGTCGATGACTCAACCGTCCGCATCGACTTCACCAAAAAGGACCGCCTGACGATTCCCGATCTCGCCGTGATCGTGCCCGGCATCTACAACTCCGGGCTTCTGAAAAGCAAGGCGACCGAGAAGGATCCCTGGGCGCTCGACTACACCAAGAGCAATTCCGCCGGCAGCGGCGCCTACAAGGTGACGAGTTGGAAGCCCGGCGTCGAAGTGGTCTATGAGCGCAACGACCAATGGGTCGGCGGCAAGCTGCCGCAGCTCAGGAAGGTGATCTGGCGCACCATTCCGTCACAAGGCAATCGCCGCGCTTTGATGGAGCGCGGCGATGCCGACATCTCCTTCGATCTGTCCAGCAAGGACACCTCGGAGATGAAGAAGGAGGGCAAGCTCGTCATCATCTCCAATCCGATCGGCAACGGAATGTATTCCGTCGAGCTGAACGTGAAGAACCCGCCGTTCGACAACCCAAAGGTCCGTCAGGCGGTGGCCTATGCGTTGCCGTATCAGAAGATCATGGATGCGGCGATGTTTGGCCTCGCCATTCCACTGTTCGGCGGACCGTCCAATACCGTGACCGACATCGCCTGGCCGGCCAGAACCGGTTATGTCAACGACATGACGAAAGCCAAGGCGCTGATGGCCGAGAGCGGCGTATCGGGTATCGACACCACGATCTCCTTCGATCTCGGCGCCGGTGACGTGTGCGAGCCGATCGCCGTGCTGGTGCAGGAGAGCCTCGGCCAGATCGGCATCAAGACCACCATCAACAAGGTGCCGGGCGCCAACTGGCGCAGCGAAATGGCGAAGAAGTCGATGCCGCTGATGGTCAACTTCTTCTCCGG
The DNA here is from genome assembly GCF_049581145.1 of Bradyrhizobium sp. Lineage (GTDB taxonomy): Bacteria > Pseudomonadota > Alphaproteobacteria > Rhizobiales > Xanthobacteraceae > Bradyrhizobium. The sequence continues at coordinate 8,789 of NZ_JBAURI010000770.1, read as the reverse complement.
CTGGCTCGACTATCCCGAATACTTCTTCTTCTGGTGCTATTCCGGCCAGAACGCGATCTTCAACACATCGAGCTACGTCAACGCGGACATGGACAGGCTGATCAACGGCGCGAGCGCAGCCGCAGCCGTCGGCGACAAGGAGACCTATGCCAGGGATGTCGAGGGCTTCATTTCCAAGGCCTATGAAGACGTGCCGCGCATTCCGCTGTTCCAGCCGCTTTTGAACGTCGCGACGCAGAAGAACATTTCCGGCTACGTCTATTGGTTCCACCGGCAGCTCGATTACCGCTCCATCGTCAAGGCGTGATGCTGGGTGCGAGGGTCTGCGCCGCCGACGGCGCGCGCCCGGTTTGTCGACATGCGCTTTTAGGATTTGGGGACGCGCAGACCATGGTGATGATCGCGAAGCGTCTGGTGACCGTCATCCCGACCCTGATCGGCGTCGTGATCGTCACGTTCCTGCTCACCCGCGTGTTGCCGGGTGATCCGGCGGTGTATTTCGCAGGCCCCGCCGCCACGCCGCAATCGATCGCCGAGATCCGCAAATCCCTCGGGCTCGACCGGCCGCTGCCCGACCAGTTCGCCCGCTATGTCAATGATCTCGCCCACGGCAATTTCGGCAATTCGCTGTCCACCGGCCGCCCGGTTGCGACCGAACTCTCGAGCCGGCTGCCGGCCTCGGCGGAGCTGACGCTGTCGGGACTGTTCCTTGCGATCGTGATCGCGGTGCCGCTCGGGATTTTCGCCGCCGTGAAGCAGGGGTCGCTGATCGACCATCTGTGCCGAATGGTCGCGACCGCAGGTGTCTCGCTGCCGGTGTTCTTCACCGGGCTATTGCTGGTCTACATCTTCTATTTTCAGCTCGGCTGGTCGCCGGCGCCGATCGGCCGGCTCGATGCGTTCGCCACCGCGCCGCCCGACATCACCGGCTTCTATCTGATCGACAGCCTGGTCACCGGTGACCTCGAAACCTTCCGGGCCGCGCTTGGCCAGTTGATCCTGCCGGCCGCGACGCTGGCTGTGTTCTCGCTGGCGCCGATCACGCGCATGACGCGTGCCTCGATGCTGGCGGTGTTGTCGTCCGAATTCATTCGAACGGCCCGCGCCAGCGGGCTCAGTAGCCGCACCGTGATTCTCACCTATGCGTTCCGCAATGCGATGTTGCCCGTGGTGACGACGCTCGGCATGGTGTTCTCATTCCTGCTCGGCGCCAATGTGCTGGTGGAAAAAGTGTTCGCCTGGCCGGGCATCGGCTCCTACGCGGTGGAGGCGCTGCTGCAATCCGACTTCGCGCCGGTGCAGGGTTTCGTACTGACCATGGCGGTCTTGTACGTCGTGCTCAATCTCCTGATCGACCTGCTCTATGGCGTGATCGATCCGCGCGTGAGGCTCGAGGCATGACCGAAGCCAGTGTGGGCGCCGCGCCGCTGCCCGAGGTTCAGCCCGAAATCCAGCCCAAACCGCCGGCCAACTCGATTTTTCGCCACGCCTGCTACATCATGGCGGAAAATCCGGTGACCGGGCTGTCCTTTGCGCTGTTCGTCGCGATCGCGCTGGGCGCGCTGCTCGGCCCTGATCTGGCGCCATATGATCCGCTGTCCAGCGACACCTCCGCGACCCTGCAGCCGCCCTCGTTGCACCATTGGTTCGGCACCGATCTGTTGGGCCGCGACGTCTTCAGCCGCGTGCTGGTCGCCACCCGCCTCGATTTCGTCATCGCGATCACCTCGGTAGCGCTGGTTCTCGTCATCGGCGGGCTCGCCGGCGTCGCGGCGGGCTTCTTCGGCGGCTGGACCGACCGCATCATCGGCCGCGTCTCCGACACCATCATGGCGTTCCCGCTGTTCGTGCTGGCGATGGGCATCGTCGCGGCGCTCGGCAACACCGTCACCAACATCGTGATCGCCACCGCGATCATCAATTTTCCGCTCTATGTCCGGGTCGCCCGCGCCGAAGCCAATGTGAGGCGCGACGCCGGCTTCGTGCAGGCGGCGCGGCTGTCCGGCAACAGCGATCTGCGCATCGTGCTGACGCAGATCCTGCCCAACATCATGCCGATCATGATGGTGCAGGTCTCGCTGACCATGGGCTATGCGATCCTCAATGCCGCCGGCCTGTCGTTCATCGGCCTCGGCGTCAAGCCGCCGACTCCGGAATGGGGCATCATGGTCGCGGAAGGCGCCACCAACATCATCTCCGGCGAATGGTGGATCGCGTTCTTCCCCGGCGGCGCGCTGATGATTGCGGTGTTCTGCTTCAACCTGCTGGGTGACGGCCTGCGCGACCTGGTCGACCCGCAGCGAAGGACGTAAAGATGACCGCACAGCCGCTGCTCGATGTTCGCGATCTGACCGTGGAATTCGCCACCCGGCGCGGCATCGTCAAGGCGGTGCAGCATGTCGACATTTCCGTCGCCAAGGGCGAGACGCTCGGCATCGTCGGCGAATCCGGCTCCGGCAAATCGGTCACCTCCTATGCGGTGATGCGGATTCTCGACCGCGCCGGCCGGATCGCCGAGGGCTCGGTGATGTTTTCCGGCACCGATGTGCGCAATGCGACCGAAGATCAGATGCGCGACCTGCGCGGCCGCGAGATATCGATGATCTTCCAGAGCCCGCGACTGGCGCTTAATCCGATCCGCAAGATCGGCCGCCAGATCGAGGACGTGCTGCTGCAGCATGTCCAGGCCGACCGCGCGAAAGTCGGCGAGCGGGCGATCGAAGCACTGGAGCAGGTCAGGATCGCGCGGCCACGCGAGCGCTATCACGCTTTTCCGTTCGAATTGTCCGGCGGCATGTGCCAGCGCGTCGTGATCGCGCTGGCGTTGGCCTGCGATCCGCAGTTGCTGATCGCGGACGAGCCGACCACCGGCCTCGACGTCACGACACAGAAGGCGGTGATGGATCTGGTCGTCGAACTGACCCGACGGCGCAATATGTCGACGATCCTGATCACGCACGATCTCGGCCTGGCCGCGGCCTACTGCGATCGCGTGGTGGTGATGGAAAAAGGCCGCGTGGTCGAAACCGCGCTTTCGGCTGACATCTTCGCCAGGCCGCAACATCCCTATACCAAGAAGCTGATGCGCGCGACGCCGCGGCTCGGCATCTCCCTGCGCGATCTGCTGCCGGAGGAGGACGCGGGGGCGCCTGCTCCGACCTCGCCCGCCACCACCTCTCCCCGCGCATCATCCGTCATGGCCGCGCATGGCAATCCGCAGCACGGGGTCGCTTCCGCTCGCCTGCGGCCGGCCATCCATCGATCTTCAAACAACCCGCCAAATGCGATGGACGCCCGGGTCAAGCCCGCGGGTGACGAGCAGGAGCAACCCCTCCTGCTCGTCGAAAAGCTGGTCAAGGAATATCCGCGCCAGGGCGCGACCGCGACGCTTGGCCGGCTGTTCGGCCGCAAGCCGCCGGTGGAGGCCGCCATCTTCCGCGCCGTCGACGGCATCAGCTTCTCCGTCGGCCATGGCGAGAGCGTTGGCCTGGTCGGCGAATCCGGCTGCGGCAAGTCGACGACGTCGATGATGGTGATGCGGCTGTTGGGCCAGACTTCGGGCCGCATCAGTTTCGACGGCTGTGATATCGGCGAGATCCCGCCGAATGGCTTTGCGCGGCTGCCGCAGCGCAAGAGCATCCAGATGGTGTTCCAGGATCCGACCGACAGCCTCAATCCGCGCTTCACCGCGGCGCGCGCGATTGCCGACCCGCTTCTGCGGCTGGGCGATGTCAGTGGGCGCGATGCGTTGCGCGCCCGCTGCGAGGAGCTCGCCGGCCTGGTCGGCCTGCCAGTCAACCTGCTGGACCGGTTTCCGCATCAATTGTCGGGCGGACAGAAGGCCCGCGTCGGCATCGCGCGCGCCATCGCGCTGCATCCGAAGCTGGTCATTCTCGACGAGCCGACCGCGGCGCTCGATGTTTCGGTCCAGGCGGTGGTGCTGAATCTGTTGCAGGAGCTCAAGCAATCGATGGGGATGAGCTATTTATTCGTGTCGCATGATCTGAATGTGGTACGCCTGTTGTGCGATCGGGTCATCGTGATGCGAAGTGGGCGCATCGTCGAGCAGGGGACGGCGGAACGCGTGCTGGGCGATCCGCAGGACGCCTATACGCGGGAGCTCTTGACGGCGATCCCTCATCCGCCCTTGTCGGTGCACTAGCCGCATGACGACCCGTCGCTTCGATCGGGAGTCATCGGGCGACCATGCAGGCACTGCCGGATTTTGTGAGTTCCGAGGCGTTTCGGGCATGGCGCCGCGAGCCGTCGCAATGGCTGCCGCTGGCGCTCGATATCGCCCGCAGTCACGGTCTCGCCTGCGCGACGCCCGAGGTGTTTGCGACCGGCACCAATCTTGTCGTCGGGCTCGATGATCGCTTCATCCTGAAGATCTTTCCACCCCTGCTGCGCGCGCAATTCATGTCGGAGCGGGCCGCGCTGGCGCGGCTGCATGGACGGCTTGATGTTGCGATCCCCGGCATCGTCTGCGAGGGGGAGCGCGATCAATGGCCCTATCTCGTTATCACGCGTCTGCCCGGCATGCTGGGCGCGCAGGCGTGGCCCGGCCTGCCGGAACACCAGAAGGAGCGCGTGCTGGCGGAGCTCGGGGAGACGATCGCGGCCGTGCAGCGCGTTCCGCCGGACGAGTTGCGCGACATCGAGCCGCGATGGGACGTGTTCATGCGCGGGCAGATCGAAGGCTGCCGGGCACGGCACGAGCGTCTCGGATTGCCGCAGAAATTCCTGAGCGGGCTGGACGATCTGCTGCGCGACGCAGCCGAACTCATTCCCCTCGATGCGCCGCCGGCGATCCTGACCGGAGAATACATCCCGCAGAATTTTTTGCTGAGTTGTCAGGACGGCGCGTGGCGGCTCTCGGGATTGATCGATTTCGGCGACGTGCTGACCGGCTGGTGCGAATACGATCTGCTCGGCCCGAGCGCCTTCATGAGCGCCGGCATGCCGCGTCGCGTCCAAAGCCTTTTCGAGGGATTCGGGTATGCGAAGGCTGCGATCGATTTCACCCTGAAGCGCCGGCTGATGGCGCTGCTTCTGCTGCATCGCGCCAGCGACCCCAACCGGCACATTTGCATCGAGGGCTGGCAGTCCAAGGCCGATGATCTCTATCAATTGCAGGAATTGATTTGGCCGGACTGACGGCGATCGCACTGGTGCGCCATTGGTCGGCGATGCATCGGACGCCAAGCCGTCTGCACTCGGATTGAGCAGGGAGCGCTGCTTGTATGCAGGTCGGTTGGTCCATCCGAGATATTCGGCAGTACGTTCATTGGCTTAGCTGGGCGGCAAGGTCTGACTAAGTTTGGCACAAACCTTGCGATGGATGCCCCAGGTATGGGCTGTTGCCCCCTGACTTTGAACGAGCCGATGGGAGACCGATGGCTGCCGATCCGCTGGATGCCTATATCGACGCCGTCGCGCAAGCGCTGGCGTTGCCGATCGAGGAGAGCTGGAAGCCGATGGTGCGGGCCAATCTCGACGTATCGCTGCGCCTGGCGCGGCTGGTCGACGAGTTTCCGCTGCCCGACGAGACCGAGCCGGCCAGTGTCTTCACAGCCTGAGTGCGCCATGAGCCCAAGCCATGAGTTCTGACTCGGGCGCGGAGGGATCGGCGGCCGTCGACATCGCCAAGGCAGTCGCCGCCGGCAAGCTGTCGGCGCTCGCGGTGACCGAAGCGGCGTTGGCGCGGATCAAGGTGCGCGATCCCATCCTCAATGCCTTCACCGACGTCACCGCCGAGCGCGCTCGCGCCAAAGCGCGCGCGGTGGATGCCGCGGTCGCGGCGGGGAAGACGGTCGGCCCGCTCGCCGGCGTTCCCTTCGCAGTCAAGAACCTGTTCGACGTCGCGGGGCTGTCGACCCGCGCCGGATCGAAGATCAATCGCGATCTGCCGCCGGCAAGGCGCGATGCCACGCTGATCGAGCGGATGGAGGCGGCGGGCGCCGTGCTGGTCGGCGCGCTCAACATGGGCGAGTACGCCTACGATTTCACCGGCGAGAACATCCATGACGGCGCCTCGCGCAATCCGCACGATCCGACGCGGATGAGCGGCGGCTCCTCCGGCGGCTCCGGCAGCGCGGTCGGCGGCGGACTGGTGCCGATCGCGCTGGGATCGGACACCAACGGCTCGATCCGGGTGCCGTCCTCGTTCTGCGGCATCTTCGGCTTGAAGCCGACCTATGGACGGCTGTCGCGGGCGCGATCGTTTCCCTTTGTCGCCAGTCTGGATCATCTCGGCCCGTTGGCGCGCTCGGTCGGCGATCTCGCGCTGGCCTATGACGTGATGCAGGGGCCCGACCCGGACGATGCCGGCTGCAGCCCGCGTGCGCTTGAGCCGGTGACGCCGCAGCTAGCGGACCACATCGGCGGCCTGCGCGTAGCCGTCGCCGGCGGCTATTTCCAGCAGAATCTGTTTGCCGAAGCCAGTGAAGCCGTCGCGCGGGTCGCGGCCGCACTGCAGCTCACGCAGACGGTCGAGCTCCCGGAAGCCGCGCGGGCCCGCGCCGCCGCCTATGTCATCACCACGACCGAGGGCGCGTCGCTGCATCTCGATCGCCTGCGCCGGCGTCCAGACGATTTCGATCCCGCGGTGCGCGACCGCCTGCTGGCGGGCGCGATGATTCCAGCACCGCTGGTCGATCGCGCACAGAAATTCCGCCGCTGGTATCGCGCGCAGGTGCTGGAACTGTTCAAGACGGTTGACGCCATCATCGCACCGGCGACGCCGTGCATCGCACCAAAACTCGGGCAGGCGACATTCGTGCTCGGCGGCGTCGAGCTGCCGGTGCGCGCCAATATCGGCATCCACACCCAGCCGATCTCGTTGATCGGGCTTCCGGTGGTCGCGGTCCCGATTCCGCTTCAGCCGATGCCGATCGGCGTGCAGATCATCGCCGCACCGTGGCGCGAGGACGTCGCGCTGCGCATCGCTCATGCGCTGGAAAAAATGGGCGTCGCCGCGGCGGCACCGCCAAAAATTTCGTGAGACGGGGCTTATAAGCGAGGTTTTACAAGAGATGGACATCGACCTGCCCGACGTGCTCGCCGAAGTAACCGCGCAGTTCGCCCGCTACGAGGAGGCGCTGGTGTCGAACGATGTGACCGTGCTCGATCAGCTGTTCCACGAGGATGCGCGCACGCTGCGCTACGGCATCGCCGAGAACCTCTATGGCTACACGGAGGTCACGGCGTTTCGCGCGGCACGCTCGCCGGCGGGCCTGATGCGCCGGACGGCGCGGACTCTGATCACAACCTATGGTCGTGACGCGGCGGTGGCCTCGACGCTGTTTTATCGCGACTCGGCTCCGGGCAAGGTCGGGCGACAGATGCAGACCTGGGTCCGCTTTGTCGGGGGTTGGAGAATCGTCGCCGCTCATGTCAGCATCATCGACGAGCCCAAGAGCCTGACGACAGGGTTTTGACGACATGAGTCTCGACGATCTTCCGGCCAAGGCACCGCAACGGCTCGCAGGCCCCGACGACGCGGGGGTTCGGCGCGTCGATCGCGCTTCCCCCTCGATGGAGAAGACGACCCGCGCCGAGGAATTGCGGCTGCAACTCGCCGATGAGATCGTGCGCGGCGTGTTGCCGCCCGGGGCGCCGTTGGACGAAACCGAGATCGCGCGGCGTTTCAACGTCTCACGCACCCCGGTGCGCGAGGCGCTGCGCCAGCTGGTTGCGAGCGGATTGGTCGAGGCGCGCGCCCATCGCGGCGCGGTGGTGGCGCGGCCTTCGTTCGAGCGACTGACCGGCATGTTCGAAGCGATGGCCGAGCTCGAAGCCATCTGCTCGGGCTTGGCAGCGGAGCGGATGTCGCCTGTCGAGCGCAACCGGCTGGAAGCGGTGCATGAGGAGTTGCGCCTGCTGAGCTATGCCGGCAATCCCGATCGGTTCCACGAGGTCAACGAACGCTTTCACAACACGATCTATGCCGGCTCGCAAAACGCCTATATCGCCGAGATGACGCTGGCGACGCGGGTGCGGGTGCAGCCATTCCGTCGCGCCCAGTTCCGCAATCTCGGGCGGCTCGCCAAGTCGCAGGCCGAACACGATCGCGTCGTGGTCGCGATCATGCGCGGTGACAAGGTTGGCGCCGCCACCGCCATGCGCGCCCATATCGAGCTGGTGCGCGACGAATACGAACTCTACGCGGTCTCGGTGTAACGCTCTCTTCACCGCGCTGCACGTGAGACGTCGGTGCGCAAGGGCGGGGGCAAAGACGTTCTTTGCGCCGTGCCCACCATCTTCGCCCGATTGCCTCGATGCCGGTGAGCACGCTTGCGCTTTTGTTCATGCTGCGTTTCCACGATTCCATCTCGCCCGCTGCAATGCGGTATGCCGTCAACCTGCGTTGACGTGAATCCGCCCGCGAGCACCGCGACGACGCGTCCGGCCTACGACGCCGTTCATTCTGCCGCAGCCCGCGCCACATACGCGCGCCAGCCGCCGAACGCGGAAATATCGCGGGCGTCTTCGATGCCGGCGGCCTCGACCAGGAAGCCCTTGACGCTGCCGCCATGGGCCAGGCGTATCGTGCCGATGGTCAAAGGCGCCGGCACCGCGGCGACGAACTGGCCGAAGGAGGCGGCCGAGAGCGTCCACACTTCGAGTTCGATCGGCGATCCCTGGCCCGCCTCGACGCGCAGCATGCCCGGTCGCGCCGGTGCGCCGGGCAGCGCGTAGAGTTTATAGTCCGGCGCGGTGACCGCGGTTTCGACCAGACGCGCACCGAGGGCTTTCAGCTCGCCGTTCAGCGCCATGCCCGACAGGTG
>NZ_JBAURI010000769.1:0-5325 GCF_049581145.1 Bradyrhizobium sp. | reverse complement strand
GCGTGAACGGACGCCGGCCGCCCAGCGCCTTCTCCAGCGTCGACAGGCTGAGCTTGGCCTGTTCGGCCAGCATCTGGCGCGATATCCGGCGGCGTGCGATCTCCTCACGAATGGTCTCGGCCACCTGCAGGCTCAGCTCGGCGGAAAGCTGCTTGTCCGGCGTCGTCATCGTCCCCCCTGTTCGACTTCCACAATCCTACCAGACGGACAAGTCAGCACAAACGCGGACAAGCCCGCCATCGCCACGGCGCGCGGCAACGGCGCGCGGCCAAACAATGCCGATCATTCCGCTCGTGCAAAGCGGCTTATTTCCAGAGATTTCGCAACGCCGAATCCGGCTCTTTGGAGTGAGACATGACGATGTATGATCAAATCGCGCCTGCCAGGCGTTGGCGCCCCTCGCGCAAGACGAAAATAGCGCTGTTCTTCCTGGTGGAAACCATTGCCGCACTCCTGATCGGGTTTGGGGCCTTGTTCGTGGACTTCGGCCCGGCATGGTCGGCCGAAGGTCCGCTTCCGCCGCTGACCGGGCCCGGCGACGCGCGCTCCGGCTCGCTCTTGTTCAAATCCGATGACGGCACGACCGAAGCGCCGCGGCTCGGCATCGACGTCGACCTCACGGTCTCCGGCCCCACCATCCGCGCCCGCGTCACCCAGATCTTCAAGAACCCGACGCAGCACTGGCTGGAGGCGACCTATGTCTATCCGCTGCCGGCGGGCGGCGCGGTCGACACGCTGAAGATGGTGGTCGGCGACCGCGTCGTGATCGGCGACATCAAGGAGCGGCAGCAGGCGAACGCGATCTATCAGCAGGCCAGGCAGAATGGACAGAAAGCGGCGCTCACCGAACAGGAGCGACCCAACATCTTCACCAATTCGCTCGCCAATATCGGCCCGGGCGAAACCGTGCTGGTGCAGATCGAATACCAGGAGCCGGTCAGCCAGACCGGCAATGAATTCGCGTTGCGGGTGCCGATGGTGGTCGGCCCGCGCTATAATCCCGCCCCCATCGTGCAAAGCGTCGATCTGAAGCCGGACGGGCATGGCTGGGGCGCGAGCAGTGCCGATCCCGTGCCCGATCGCGACCGCATCTCACCGCCGGTGCTCGACCCCGCGCAGAACGGCCCGGTCAATCCGACCCGCATCACGGTGCATCTCAACGCCGGGTTTCCGCTTGGCGAGGTGAAGAGCAGCTCTCACGCCGTCAAGATCGACAGCCCGGACGCCGAAACGCGGACCATCAGCCTCGCCGACGGTGTGGTGCCGGCCGACCGCGATTTCGAGCTGACCTGGAAGCCGGCCGCCGCGACGGCGCCGTCGGTCGGGTTGTTTCGCGAGCATGTCGGCAATGCCGATTATCTGCTGGCCTTCGTCACGCCGCCCGCGGCCGAGCAGGCGCAGCAAAGGCCGCTGCCCCGCGAAATGGTGTTCGTGATCGACAATTCCGGCTCGATGGGCGGCACCTCGATCGAACAGGCCAAGGCGAGCCTGCTCTACGCGCTCGGCCGGCTCACCCCGGACGATCGGTTCAACGTGATCCGGTTCGATGACACGATGGACGTGCTGTTCCCCGCCTCGGTGCCGGCCGATGCCGAGCATCTCGGCCGCGCCACGGCCTTCGTCAGCGCGCTGGAGGCCAGAGGCGGCACGGAAATGGTGCCGGCGATGCGCGCCGCGCTGACCGATTCCACCGACAGCGACACCAGGGGCCGTGTCCGCCAGGTCGTGTTCCTGACCGACGGCGCGATCGGCAACGAACAGCAATTGTTCGAGACCATCGGCGCGATGCGCGGCCGCTCGCGGGTGTTCATGGTCGGAATCGGCTCGGCGCCGAACACCTACCTGATGACCCGCGCTGCCGAGCTCGGACGCGGCGCCTTCACCCATATCGGCTGGGTCGACCAGGTCGAAGACCGCATGCGCGCCCTGTTCGCCAAGCTGGAAAATCCCGTGGTGACCGGCCTGTCCGCGACATTCTCCGATACAGCCGCCGAGATCACGCCGGCCGTGATCCCCGATCTCTATCGCGACGAGCCGCTGGTGCTGGCCGCAAAACTCGACAGGCTTGCAGGCTCGGTCGAGATCACGGGCAGGATCGGCGACCGGCCATGGACCGTCACGCTGCCCTTGGCCAATGCGGCCGAAGGCAAGGGCCTGTCAAAGCTCTGGGCGCGGCGCAAGATCGGCGATGCCGAAGTTGCGCGCACGCTGCGGCAAGTGAGTCCGGACGAGGCCGACAAGACCATTCTGGCGCTCGCGCTGGAGCATCAGCTGGTCACCCGATTGACCAGCCTGGTCGCGGTCGACCGGACGCCGAGCCGGCCCGCTGGCGAACCGCTCAAGCTGGCCGAGCTGCCGATCAACCTGCCGGCCGGCTGGGATTTCGAGCAACTGTTCGGCGAGCGTCCGCATCTCCCGGCGCCGCCTGCGGAGCGCCGCGCCGAGGCTGACGGCCGCGTTCAAGTCGCGGGATTGAAGCGTCCGGTGATCGTCGCCGCGCCCGCGACGATCACGCTGCCGAAAACGGCGACCGACGCCGAGCTCAGCATGATGCTCGGCGGGGCGCTGCTGGTGCTCAGCCTGCTGCTGCTCGCGCTCGGGCGCAGTCGGCGCCTTTGCGCGGAGGCACTTTGAAGTGCGGCAGCGCCTCAACCACGTCATTCCGGGATGGTCCGAAGGACCAGACCCGGAATCTCGAGATTCCGGGTTCGCATCTTCGATGCGCCCCGGAATGACTGCAACATCGACGCATGTCGACTTGGCCCATGCCCCGTTTCGTTTCGTCATCAGCCTCCTCGCGCTCAGCGGCCTCTTGCTGTTCGGCCACGGCGCCTTCATCCACGCCAAGGCCATGCTGGCGCAAGTGCTGCTGGAGCGGGCCTTTGCCGAGACGGTTGCGACCGGTCACGCCACCAAGCCGTGGTCGTGGGCCGACACCACTCCGGTCGCGCGCATCGCGGTGCCGCGGCTGCACGCCAGCGCCATCGCGCTCGCCGGCTCGAGCGGGCAGGCGCTGGCCTTCGGTCCGGGCCATGTCGAGCTGACGCCCGACGCCGGCGAGCGCGGCGTCGCGGTCTACGCCGCGCACCGCGATACCCATTTCCGCTTTCTGCGCGATATCCGGATCGGCGACGAGATCGATGTCACGCGCAGCGACGGCCAGACGTTCCGCTACCTCGCGGATGCCACGGCGGTGGTGCGCTTCGATGCCTCCGGGATCGACCCCGAGGCCAGCGGACACCAACTGGTGCTCTCGACCTGCTGGCCGTTCGACGCACTGGTCTCCGGGCCGAAGCGCTACATCCTGCATGCCACCATGATCGGAGCGAATTCCTGAGAGCCGCCCCCTGCCAAGAACGCCTGAGCGGGTCCGCGCAAGGCTGTGCAAGAACGCGCAAAGTCGCCGCTTTTGCGGCGATTTCTGCCGTTCGACAGCGCTGTCGCGGAACGAACGACCGCAGCGGCCATTTGTCATCCCGCGTCCGACATGAGATGTTTGTCCGCTTCTTTGGTTTGCCGCGTGCGGCCCTAACAGACTGCTGGAATCATGGATTCGCAAATTCACTATCTGCCGTTGACGCCGGGATTCTTCTCGATCCTGGTGGTGCTGTTCGTCGGGCTGATCATTCTGGTCCAGCTCCGGATCCTGCGCTATGCCTATATGCGCCTCGGTGTCGGGCCGGGCACGGCGCTGCTCCTGCTGTTCGGTTCGCTGATCGGCAGCTATTTCAACATTCCGATCACCGTGCTGCCCGGCCATCCCGTCAGGACCCACGAATTCGTTGATTTCTACGGCATGCATTATGCCGTGCCGCTGGTCACGTCGTGGCCCGGCACGGTGTTGGCCGTCAATATTGGCGGCGCCGTGATCCCGACACTGATGTCGAGCTATCTGGTGCTGCGCTATCAGCTCTGGCTCAAGGCCGCGATCGCGGTGGTCGCGATCGCCATCATCATCCATGCCATGGCAACCCCGGTGCCGGGCGTGGGCATCGCGGTGCCGATCTTCGGACCGGTGGTCACGACCGCCATCCTCGCCTTCCTGCTGTCGCGCGAATATGCGGCGCCGCTGGCCTATATCGGCGGCTCGATGGGAACGCTGATCGGCGCCGACCTGCTCAACCTCGACAAGATCAACGGGCTCGGCGCGCCGGTCGCCTCGATCGGCGGTGCGGGAACGTTCGACGGCATCTTCCTGACCGGCATTCTCGCCGTGCTGCTCGCCGGCATCGCCTCGCCGCAGCGGCCGCGGCCCGCGTGGTAGGCACTGGCAGCACACCACTCGGCGCCCCCAATCATCGTCCCGGTCGCGCGGCGTCGGTTGGTTGCCACCCACCCCGACTGACCATAATAAGGCAGAAAAGCCGCGAGGCGACGGTACGTGTTGTTTAGTCCGGCTCGCGGAAAATACAGAGGGAAGAGGTTACGCCGATGGAAGCTCAGGTCGAAGCCAAGCTCAGCACCGCGTCCGTTTCACGGCCAAAATGGTCGCCCTCGCCCGACGCCGGTGCCATCGTCACGAGCATCCACGCGATGCTGCACCCGCGTAACATCGTGGTGGTCGGCGCCACCGACAAGCCCGGCAATTACGCCGAGCGCATCTGGAACAACCTGATCAAATATGGCTATCAGGGCGGCCTCTACCCGGTCAACGCCAAGCGCGAGACCGTCTGGGGCGTGCCCTGCTACAAGGACTTCGCAGGCCTGCCCGACAAGCCCGATCATGTGCTGATCCTGGTGCCGGCGCGCTTCGCGGTGCAGGTGGTGCGGGATGCCGCGACGGCAGGCGCCCGCTCCGCGACCATCGTCACCTCAGGCTTTTCGGAATTGCAGGATGCAGACAGCCAGCGGCTGGCGGTGGAGTTGCAGCAGGCGATCCGCGAGACCGGGCTTGCCGTCACCGGCCCGAACTGCCTCGGCAACCTCAGTGCCGGCGAGAAGCTGTTCACCAATATCGACGACCGCATCGTCACGATGGAGGCCGGCGCGGTGGCGATCGCCGGCCAGTCCGGCGCGATCGTGATGGCGATCCGCCAGGCGCTGGAGGATCGCGGCGTCGGCGTCGGCTATATGGTGACGACCGGCAACGAGGCCGGGCTCGAGACGCCGGACCTGATGAGCTATTTCGCCGCGGATCCCTCGATCCGCGTCATCGTGGTTTATCTCGAAGGCGTGCGGAACACCAAGGCGTTCCGCGATGCCTGCAAGGCCGCGCGCGCCGCCGGCAAGCCGGTAATCGCGCTCAAGCTCGGGACCTCCGAAGGCGGCCGGGCCGCGGCGATGGCGCATACCGGCGCGTTGGCGGGCTCGATCGAAACTTTCGAT
>NZ_JBAURI010000768.1:0-3532 GCF_049581145.1 Bradyrhizobium sp. | reverse complement strand
GCCATGCCCCAGTCCGATCGATTTCAAGACTTCGGTCGGTAGCGTCACCGACGCGACGCCGGAGGACGCCGACAGAGCAATCGCCGCTGCGCAGGCCGGATTTCGCGCCTGGAACGCGACGCCGTCGCAGGCGCGCGCCGCGATGCTGGAGCGGGCCGCGAACCTGCTGGAGCAGCGCGGCGCACGCTTCATCGCACTGTTGCAGCGCGAGGGCGGCAAGACGCTCGATGACGCGCTGTCCGAAGTGCGCGAGGCCGCGGATTTCTGCCGCTACTACGCAAGCCAGGGCCGCAAGCTGTTCGGCGCAGGCGAGACGATGCCGGGCCCGACCGGCGAGAACAACGTGCTGCGTCTGCGCGGCCGCGGCGCGTTCGTCGCGATCTCGCCGTGGAATTTTCCGCTCGCGATCTTTCTCGGCCAGGTCACGGCCGCGCTGATGGCCGGCAATGCCGTGGTGGCCAAGCCGGCCGAACAGACGCCGCTGGTCGCGGTGGAAGCGATCCGGCTGCTGCATGAAGCCGGCATTCCGACTTCGGTGCTTCATCTATTGCCCGGCGACGGCAATATCGGCGCGGCCCTGGTCGCCCATCGCGCCATCGCCGGCGTCGTGTTCACCGGCTCGACCGACGTGGCGCGGTCGATCAACCGGACGCTAGCCGCCAAGGATGGCCCGATCGTGCCGCTGATCGCGGAAACCGGCGGCATCAACGCCATGATCGCGGACGCCACGGCGTTGCCCGAGCAGGTCGCCGACGATGTGATCACCTCGGCGTTCCGCTCCGCCGGCCAGCGCTGCTCGGCGCTGCGGCTGTTGTTCGTGCAGGACGACGTCGCCGACCGCATGATCGAGATGATCGCAGGCGCCGCCCGTGAACTTGGGGTCGGCGACCCCCGCGACATCTCCACCCATGTCGGGCCGGTGATCGATCGCGACGCCAAGGCAGGGCTGGACGGCCATATCGCCCGCATGAAAACCCGCGCGCGGGTGCACCTGGCTTCGAACGCGCCCGATGGCAATTACGTCGGCCCGCATATCTTCGAATTGTCCGACGCCGCCGAACTGACGGAAGAAGTGTTCGGACCGATCCTGCACGTGGTGCGCTATCCCGCCGACCAGCTCGATCGGGTGCTGCGCTCGATCGAACGAACGGGATATGGCCTGACGCTGGGCATCCATTCACGGATCGACGACAGCGTCGAGGCCATCATCGACGCGCTCCAGATCGGCAATGTCTATGTCAACCGCAACATGATCGGCGCGGTCGTCGGCGTCCAGCCGTTCGGCGGTCACGGCCTGTCCGGCACCGGCCCCAAGGCCGGCGGCCCACATTATCTCAGCCGGTTCGCGACCGAACAGACCGTGACAATCAACACCGCAGCCGCCGGCGGCAATGCCGCGCTGCTATCAGGGGAGGAGTGAGTATGCGCATCGCTCAATCCACGCATTTCGCGCCCCTCGCCATCTCCGGGGGACGGTTGCATCCACGACACAACATGGATCAAATGGCATTTCGACCGTAACCGGCCCGCGCGACGCGGGAACAAGAGCAACAATTCGTGGGAGCGACGACCAGATGGAAAAAGGTATCTTCGAAGGGCTGAAGGTTCTGGACTGCGCGAGCTTCATCGCGGCGCCCGCGGCCGCGACCGTGCTGTCGGATTTCGGCGCCGACGTGATCAAGATCGAGCCACCCGGATCCGGCGACCCCTACCGCAACCTGCCCAACCTCCCCGGCTATCCCGCAAGCGAGCACAATTTCGCCTGGCTCCTGGAAGCCCGCAATAAGCGAAGCCTGGCGCTCGATCTCTCCAAGCCGGAAGGACGGGCCGTGCTGCATCGGCTCGCCGCCGAAGCCGACGTGTTCATCACCAACTATCCGCCTTCGGTGCGCGAGCGGCTCGGGATCACCCATGAGCATCTGGCGCCGCATAACGAACGGCTGATCTATGCGTCCTTCACCGGCTATGGCGAAAAGGGCGAGGAGGCCAACAAGCCCGGCTTCGACAGCAATGCCTATTGGGCGCGTTCGGGGCTGATGGATCTGGTGCGCGCGGACATCGATACCACGCCGGCGCGCTCGGTCGCCGGCATGGGCGACCATCCCTGCGCGATGGCCTTCTACGGCGCGATCGTGACCGCGCTCTACAGGCGCGAGCGCACCGGCAAGGGCTCGCATGTGTCCTCGAACCTGATGGCCAACGGCGTCTGGGCGGCCTCGGTGCTGGCGCAGGCCAAGCTGTGTGGCGCCAAGTTCGGCGAGCGGCGGCCGCGCGAGCGCGCGCTCAACGCGGTGACCAATCACTACAAGTGTCGGGATGGCCGCTGGATCATCCTGTCGCTGCTCAACGAGGAGCGGCAATGGCCGACGCTGGCGCGCTGCCTCGGACGGGAGGATCTGATCGCCGACGAACGGTTCTCGACCAAGGCGGACCGCCATGCCCGCTCGCTGGAGCTGATCAAGGTGTTCGACGAGGTTTTCGCCACCAGGGACCTCGCCGAGTGGCGCAAGCTGCTTGACGGAAACGGGCTGGTGTTCGGCGTGGTCGGCATCCTCGACGACATTCCACACGACAAGCAGATGCTGGACAACGAGGTGCTGGTGCCGTTCGAGAATGACACCATGCTGACCATCAACAGCCCGATCTGGGTCGACGGCGCCCGCAAGGTGCAGCCGCGGAAGCCGCCCGCGATCGGCGAGCACAGCGATCAGATCCTGCGCCAGGCCGGCTACGACGAGGCCTCGATCCGGCAATTGCGGGCGTCAGGCGCGGTGGCATGACGACCTATCGCTCACGCGGTGCGGCAAGTGCGTTGGGCCGGCCCACGCCGATCAGCGCTTGAACCAGACCCAGGCGATGGCCGCTGCGATGACGGCGAGCGCCAGCGCCCAGATGCTGACGCGGGCCGCGCCGATGGTCTGGCGCTTCTCCTCATTGCGCGCAATCTCGCGGTTGCGCTCCTTGTTGTTTTCTTTGCTGTCTTGGCCGGCTTCAGTCATCGCTCACCCCCATTCGGGTCGCGGCCGGGTCAAATTCCGGGTCCAGCCGCCGGATGCATCTTAGCCTCGAAAGATGTCGGCTCATCGATGATTGTCGTGCCGCAATGGCCGGCCGACAGCCGGCTCAGGAACAGGGCCGCCAGCGCCGCGCAGAGCGCGGCTGCCGCGGCCGCCATGAAAACCGCCGCCGCCGTCCAATTCTGGGTCAGCAGTACCCCGCCGACCAGCGGGCCGACGATTGAGCCGACGCGGCCGACCCCGAGCGCCCAGCCGACGCCGGTTGCCCGCACCGCGGTCGGATAGAACCCCGCCGACAGCGCGTTGGCCGCGATCTGGCCGCCGACGATGCAGAAGCCCGCAATGAAGATCGCGATCGTGACCAGCACGGCGGAATGTCCGAGCTGACCGATCGCACCGACCGCGAACACGGCGACGAAATAGACCAGCGCCAGCGCGCGGAACGAGAAGCGGTCGATGACGCTGCCGAGCGCGAAGCATCCGACCACGCCGCCGACCTGCAGCATCGATCCGAT
>NZ_JBAURI010000767.1:0-17000 GCF_049581145.1 Bradyrhizobium sp. | reverse complement strand
CATCCGCTCACCTGCTGGATGGCCTCGATTCGCGGCAGCCTTGCCAACTGGCGATCGTCGTCGGCGATGGATTATCGCCGACGGCGGTGCAGAACCATGCGATCGAGCTGATCCGCAAACTCCTGCCGCGGCTGGCCGCCGAACAAATTGAAGTTGGTCGCGTCGTGGTTGCATCCGGCGCGCGAGTCGCGCTCGGCGATGAAATCGGCGCCATGCTTGGCGCGCAAATGGTTGTGGTGCTGATCGGTGAACGTCCAGGGTTGTCCGCGCCCGACAGCCTGGGGGCCTATCTGACCTTTGCGCCGAAGCCCGGGCGCACCGACGCCGAGCGAAATTGCGTCTCCAACATCCATCGTCAGGGGCTCGGCTATGACGAGGCCGCGTTCAAAATAGCGTGGCTGGTTCGTGAAGGCCTGGCCCGGAAGGTAACCGGCGTCGCGCTCAAGGACGAAAGCGGCGGGGGAGCGCAGCATCGGATCGCGGGTTGATCGCGCCGGCGTGACAAATTCACCACTCACCTCGAAACAGTGTCATGCGCGTCGATTTGCGCCGGCCCGCGCTTGCGAGACGCGGGGCGGACCTGCTAAACCAGCGCCGCAATTTTCCCGTATGTTTTCAAGGGCTAGCGCAGATCGAAGATGGCTCGTCGATCATGGTTTTCAGCCGCGCCCTTTGAATCCTATACCTTTGAATCCTACACCTTTGAATCCTACATTGCGTCGATTGAGCCGAAGTGAGAACTGGACAGGGCATGCTCGAAAAGAACCGAGACAATCAGGGCCGGGACAATGTGGTCCATGTCGAGAAGGTCGAGCAGCGTCCGAGGGCCAGCATCGCTTTCGGCCTGGAGCGGATCGGTCTCGTCGCGGTTCGGGCGCCGATCATCTCCCTGATCATTCTGGTCGGACTGATCGTCGCTGCGGTGTTCGGCATCGAACGGATCAAGATCGACGATTCGCTCAGCCAGCTGTTCCGCTCCAACTCCAAGGAATACCGCCAGTACGAGGATGTCACCAAGCGCTTCCCGGCGACCGAATTCGACGTGCTGGTCGTGGTTGAAGGCAAGACGCTGCTGGCGCGCGACAATCTCGAGAAACTGCGCGATTTCGTCACCGATCTTCAGCTCGTCGACGGCACGCGCGGCCTGATCTCGCTGTTTTCGGCGCGCCAGGCGCCGGCGCCCGGCAGGCTGCCGGCAGCGCTGTTTCCCTCCGAGCTGCCGACCGGCGCCGACTACGACAAGTTCATCGAGACCGTCAAAAGCAATGAGATCATCCGCGGCAAGCTGTTGTCCGAGGACGGCACGCTGGCGCTGGTCGTGCTGTCGATCGAACCGGACGTCGTTTCCGGCAGCAAGCTTGGTACGGTGATCGGCGACATCAGGAAGCTGATGGCCGATGATCTCGGCTCCACCGGGCTCAGCGTGCAATTGTCCGGTGTGCCGGTGATGCAGCTCGAAATCCGCAATGCGGTCGAGCGCGACGGGCTGACCTACAACATCCTCGGCATCCTGGCCGGCTGCATCATCGCAATCATCTTCTTCCGCAAGATCTCCTTCATGATCGTGGCGGCGTTCCCGCCGCTGATCGCAATCCTGCTCGCGCTCGGTGGGCTCGGCTGGGCCAATTTCAACCTCAACATGTTCCTCAACGTGATGACGCCGCTGATCATGGTGATCAGCTTCTCGGACTCGATGCAGCTGACCTTTGCGGCGCGCGACCGCCTGATCGCGGGACAGGACAAATACACCGCGTTCAAGAACGCGGTGCTGGTGGTCGGCCCGGCCTGCGTGCTCACTCATGGCACCGCGGGAATTTCATTCATCGCGCTGCAGTTTTCCGATTCGGATCTGATCCGCAAGTTTGGCGAGGCGGGACTTGCCGCAACCATCATCGCGCTGATCGCGGTGCTGTCGCTGGTGCCGCTGTTCGGGGTGCTGCTGGTCCGCAACGAACAGGTCTTCGCGGTGAAATTCCAGAGCGCGGATGCGGGCGTCCAGGCGCTGCGGAATTTCTGCTACTGGATCGCGGTGCGCATGGTCGGCCGGCCCGGGCTGTTCAGCCTGATCGCAGTGATCATCGTCGCTAGCCTGGGGGCCGTCTATGCCAATCTGCAGCCGCGCTACCGGCTCGCGGACCAGGTGCCGGACAAACAGCAGGCAGTGGCTGCCGACAACCGGCTCGACGCCAAGCTGACCGGCGCCAATCCGATCGACGTGCTGATCGAATTTCCAAAAGGTGAGACGCTGTATTCGCCGGAAACGCTGCAGACGATCGCCGATGTTCACGCCACGGTGGAGGCCGCGGCCGGCGTCGGCAATGTCTGGTCGCTGGAGACGTTGCGCCGCTGGCTCGCCGAAAAGACCGGCAGCAGCGACGTTGCCACCCTCAAGGAATATGTCGGGCTGATTCCGGAGTATCTGGTGCGGCGTTTCATCGACGCCAAACAGGACGCGGTGCTGGTGTCGGGCCGCGTGCCGGATCTCGATTCCAGTCAGATCCTGCCGGTGGTCGACAAGCTCGATGCCAAGCTCGACGCGGTCCGCCAGAAACATCCGGGCTATGAGATTGCGGTCACCGGGCTTTCGGCGATCGCCGCACGCAACTCCGCCAGCATGATCGAGAAGCTGAACCGCGGGCTGACCATCGAGTTCGCGCTGGTGGCGATGTTCATCGGGTTGGCTTTTCGATCATGGGTCGTGATGCTCGCCTGTGTCCTGCCCGGAATCTTTCCGGTGGTGCTGTCGGGAACCGTGCTCTACCTGCTAGGCGAGGGGCTGCAGTTCGCCAGCGTCGTGGCGCTCACGGTCTCGTTCGGGCTCGGGCTCAGCGCCACGATCCACTTTCTCAACCGCTTGCGGCTGGAGAGCGGGCCCGGCGTCAGTTCGGCGGTGGCGGTCGAGCGTGCCACCGTGCTGGTCGGTCCAGCCCTGATACTGACAACGGTGGTATTGGCCTGCGGCCTGGTGGTGACGGTATTCTCCGATCTGCCGTCGTTGCGCCTGTTCGGCTGGCTCAGCGCGTTCTCGATGGTGTCGGCGCTGGTGGCCGATCTCTTCATCCTGCGGCCGACGGCAATGTTCCTGATCAGCCTGTCGGAACGAATTCACCGGCCTCGCACCGGCGAACAAGCAAAACCCCAGTTCTGATCAGGCCAGAACCGGGGCGTGCGGATAATGTCGCGAACGGCGCGGCGCGAGCCGTAGAGCTGGGCGTCAGCTCCTGACCATGGTGATGTTGACGCCCCTGATCTCTCCCTTGGAGCTGATCTGGACGGTCTGCTTGTTCCCCGTGGTGCGCAGCGTGAGGTTGGCGGCAAATCCGTTGGCTTCGACGAACACCTCGATCCTTCCACCACCCGCGGTGCCCTGCAGATTGCCGAAAACGTTGCGGCTCGCCTCGCTCCAGTTGCCGGAGATCCGATCGCCCTGGCTTGTCACGTCGCTGGTCAGGTCGAACTTGTAGCTGTCGCTGGCGCAATGCAGGCTCTGTTTCAGGCCAAGGCCGGTGCCATTGACCTTGTAGTCGGCCTTGCAGCGGATGCGCTCGGTGGTACCATCGGACAGGGCGACCGTTCCGGTGCCGGACCATGCCCCGTCGAAACCGGCGAACGGGCTGGCCGACTGGGCTTGCCCCGCCGATACTGACAACATCAGGGTGGCACCGATGCCGGCGATCTTGATCGCCTGTCCAGACAGGCGGAAGCCAAACAGTTCCATATCGAGTTTCCTATTCAAGGTGACGCTCGCCGAAGGACAAGCGCGCCGCACCGAAGACTTGGTATCGCCGCACGATGGCAGGGTTCAAATGACGAGCCCGACCGTTGTTCAGCCGAGGCAGTGTGCGTGAACCGAGGCGGATGCGGCTGTTCCACCAGCGAGATCAACTTCTTCGCCAAGCGCTGCTCGCCGCGCATCTAACGGTCAGCGCGGCGAAGTTGCAACAGCCAAATGCAAAAAACCAGAGTTCCCAATTAACGCCCTAGTATCAAACGCTTATGTATGCCAAGCAACGTTCCTGTGAAAGCACTGCGTTTGGCGGTCGGCGCCGTAATTTTGGCCGCATTTGCTTGCGCTTGTGGTTTCCATTCGCGGCTCGCCTTTCTCCGGCGTTTGCAATCTGAACGGTCTGTCCCGGTATTGCCGCGCGCGATCCGGGCGAGGCCCTTTTACACTCCTGTCAGAACGAAGGATCACGATGCGTAAATTCATGCTTGCACTTACCTTGTTGTCGCTTTCCAGCACGGCCTTCGCGCAGGCGCAACGTAGCGGCACGGAAGAAGAACAGAAGGCGTGTACGCGCGACGTGCAGAAGCATTGTCGTGACGTGATCGATCAGGGCGATTTTACGATTTTGGCGTGCTTGCAGCAACATCGTCCCAAGCTTTCCGAGGCGTGCGCCCAGGTGCTGAAAAACCACAACCAGTAAGCGCCGCGGCTCGCCAAATGGCCGCGTTCGCCGATGGTTAATGGCAAAACCCGGGGCGGTTGGTCCAGCCAGAGATCGCCGATGGCATTGGTTTTGGCGGCGCATTCCCCTATATGGGGGATGCGCGCGCTTCGCCTTGCGCGAAGCAAGAGGGCATTGCAGGCCGTTACGCCCGGAAAAATGTAGTAGCCAGTTCCTGATGACCACCGCGAACGAACTGCGATCCGGCAAGACTCACCGCGACGAGAATTTTCCGGTGGCCTCCTGGATCATCCATCCACGCCACCGCGCGCTCATTCTCGCGTTCTATAATTTTGTCAGGACAGCTGACGATATCGCCGATCACCCGACGCTGTCGGCAACCGACAAGCTCGCTTATCTCGATCTGCTCGAGGCCGAATTGTTGGGCAAGGGCGACAGCCAGGCCGAAGCCGTCAGGCTTCGGCATGCGCTTGCGGAGCGTGCGATGCCGCCGCGCCATGCGCTCGACGTGCTGATCGCCTTCCGCATGGATGTCAGCAAGCTTCGCTACGAGAACTGGGACGAAGTCATTCATTATTGCCGCTATTCGGCGATGCCGGTCGGCCGGTTCATGCTCGACGTTCACGGCGAGAGCACGTCGACCTGGGCCGCCTCGGACGCGCTCTGCGCGGGCCTGCAGATCAACAATCATCTGCAGGACTGCGGCAAGGACTATCGCAATCTGAACCGCGTCTATCTGCCCCGTGATGCGCTGGAGGCAGCAGGCGCCTCCGTCGAGGCGCTCGGGCTCGGCAAGGCGCCGTCATCGCTCCTGACATGCCTGCATGGTCTTGCGGCGCGGACTGAAACCCTGCTCGACGAAAGCAGGCCGCTCAGCGTCGAAGTGAGGGATTTCCGCCTCGGGCTGGAAATCTCCGTCATCCAGGCTTTCGCGGACAGGATCGTGCGCCTGCTGAAGGTGCGTGATCCCTTGAGCGAGCGCGTGCATCTTGGGCCGCTCGAATTACTCGCGTTCAGCCTTGGCGGCATCGTCGGCCAGACAGCGCGGCGGGCGGTGGGACGGCGAGCCGTCTCCAAACCGGCGGCCGGCGCATGACGCTGGAGGCCGCCGCAGCCGATACCGATTACGGCTCGAGCGCGTCGGGCAGTTCGTTTTATGCGGCGATGCGCATTCTCCCGCGCGACCAGCGCGAGGCCATGTTCCAGATCTACAGTTTTTGCCGGCAGGTCGACGACATCGCCGATTCCGACGGTCCGCGGCCGGAACGGCTGGCGGCGCTGCAGCAATGGCGCGACGACATCGATGCGCTATATCAAGGCCATCCGCCGCCGCGGCTGCGCGATTATGCCGGCTCGGTGCGAAAGTTCGATCTGCAGCGCGCGGATTTTCTGGCTATCGTCGATGGCATGGAAATGGACGTGCCGCAGGACATCCGCGCGCCCGACCTTGCGACCCTCGATCTGTATTGCGACCGCGTTGCGAGCGCGGTCGGCCGGTTGTCGGTGCGAGTATTCGGGCTTCCCAGCGATGACGGCTTGCTGCTCGCGCATCATCTCGGCCGGGCGCTGCAATTGACCAACATCCTGCGCGACATCGATGAAGATGCGGGCCTTGGCCGGCTGTATTTGCCGCGCGAGGGACTGGAGGCGGCCGGGATTGCCGGCAGCGATCCGATTAAGGTCACAGCCGACCCAAATGTGCCGAAGGTTTGCGCGCCTCTGGTTGCACGCGCCCGGGACCATTTCGAAAACGCCGACGCCGTGATGGCCCGTCACCCGCGCCGGGTGGTGCGCGCGCCGCGGATCATGTCGAGATATTATCGAGCGATTCTGGAACTGCTGGTCGCCAGGGGGTTTGCAGCGCCCCGGGCGCCGGTCCGCCTCAACAAATTGGCCAAGTTTGCCATCGTTCTCCGTCACGCTTTCATCTGATGCCAGACACCATCCATATCATCGGCGCCGGAATTTCGGGCCTGTCGGCCGCCGTGCGGCTGATCAACGCGAACCACCGGGTGCTCCTCCACGAGGCTACCCAGCAGGCGGGCGGGCGTTGCCGTTCCTATTTTGACGCGCAGACCAATCTCACCATCGACAACGGCAACCACCTGCTGCTCTCGGGCAATCGTCATGCGGTGGCCTATGCCCGCTCGATCGGCTCCGAGGCCGGGCTGGTCGGGCCGAAGCGCGCGCAATTTCCCTTCGTCGACCTTGCGACCGGGCAGCGCTGGCTGCTCGATCTCGGTGACAGCCGGCTGCCGCTGTGGGTGTTCGACGAAAGCCGGCGGGTGCCCGATACAGGCCTGCTCGATTATCTCGCCTTGATGCCGCTGATCTGGGCAGGGCAGAGCAAGCTGGTGGGGGATGCCATCCCTTGCGATGGCACGCTCTATCAGCGGCTGGTGCAGCCGCTGCTACTGGCCGCGCTCAATGTCGATCCGCCCGAGGGCTCGGCCGGTCTCGCCGGTGCGGTGGTGCGGGAAACATTGTTGGCAGGTGGCCAGGCCTGCCGGCCCCTGATTGCCCGCGACGGACTGAGTGCGGTCTTGATCGAGCCCGCGGTCAAGCTGCTGCAAGAGAGAGGCGCAGGTATCCGGTTCGGCCATGAGCTGCGCCAGCTCGAGATGTCGGCGGACCGGGTCGCCGTGCTGAGATTCGGCGGCGACGACGCCATCGCGGTCGGACCCGATGATGTCGTGATCCTGGCCGTGCCACCGCGTCCGGCCGCCGCGCTGTTGCCCGGCCTGAAGACGCCGACGAAATTCCGGGCCATCGTCAACGCGCATTTCCGCTTCGATCCACCCAGGGACCTGCCGGCGATCACGGGGGTGGTCGGGGGACTGGTGGAGTGGCTGTTTGCCTTCCCGCAGCGACTGTCGGTCACCATCAGCAACGGCGACCGGCTGGTCGAGATGCCGCGGGAGGAGCTCGCGGCCGCGATCTGGCGCGATGTCTGCAAGGCCGCTGGCCTTGGTGTTGTCCTTGGCGACGAGCCGCCGGAGCTGCCGCCGTGGCAGATCGTGCGCGAGCGCCGTGCCACCTTCGAGGCTACGCCGGAGCAGAACGCGCTGCGTCCGGGCGCGGTGACGGCCTGGAAAAACCTGTTTATCGCCGGCGACTGGACTGATACCGGGTTGCCGGCGACCATCGAGGGATCGGTGAGGTCCGGCGACCGCGTCGCCGATCTGGTCCTCGCCATGCGTCCTAAAGCTGATTCTAAAGCTCATTCGAAAGCCAAATCGTAAGTCACACCGCAAGCCTGGACGGTTTCGGCCTGCCGGGCCCAACAACGCTGGGACCTCGAGAGATGCATTCCGGTACCAAGATCGCAAAGATAGACACAGGAGCACTGGAGGCGAGCATCGCCTCCGCGGCGGGGGCGTTGCGCAGTTGCCAGCAGCCCGATGGACACTGGGTGTTCGAGCTGGAGGCCGATTGTACCATTCCTGCGGAATACGTGCTGCTGCGTCACTACCTCGGCGAGCCCGTCGATGCTGAGCTGGAAAAGAAGATCGGGCGCTATTTGCGCCGGACCCAGGGGACCCATGGCGGCTGGCCGCTGGTGCAGGACGGCGATTTCGAAATGAGCGCCAGCGTGAAATCATATTTCGCGCTGAAGATGATCGGCGATGCCGTCGATGCCCCGCATATGGCACGCGCCCGCGAGGCGATCCGTTCGCGCGGCGGCGCCATTCACAGCAACGTCTTCACGCGCTTCATGCTCGCGATGTTCGGCGTCATGAGCTGGCGCAGCGTGCCGGTGCTTCCGGTCGAGATCATGCTGCTGCCGATGTGGGCGCCGCTGCATCTCAACAAGATGTCCTACTGGGCGCGGACCACGATCGTGCCGCTGATGGTTCTGGCAGCGTTGAAACCGCGCGCGAAGAATCCGCTCGGCGTCGGTGTCGACGAGCTGTTCCTGCAGGATCCCCACTCGATCGGCATGACCGCCAAGGCACCGCACCAAAGCTGGTCCTGGTTCCTGCTGTTCCGCGGACTCGATAGCGTGCTGCGCGTGATCGAGCCATTCTGTCCCAAGACGCTGCGCACCAAAGCGATCGATGCCGCCATTGCCTTCATCGAGGAACGGCTGAACGGCGAAGACGGCATGGGCGCGATCTATCCGCCGATGGCCAACATCGTCATGATGTACGACGCGCTCGGCAAGCCGGCCGACTATCCACCGCGCGCCGCTACGCGACGCGGGCTCGACAAGCTCCTGGTGATCGGGGAGGAGGAGGCCTATTGCCAGCCCTGTGTTTCCCCCGTGTGGGATACGACGCTGGCATGCCATGCGATGATCGAAGCGGGCGGGGCCGAAGCGATGTCGTCGGCCAAACAGGGCAGCGATTGGCTGATCCCCAAACAGGTGCTAGACGTCAAGGGCGACTGGGCCGTGAAGCGGCCGGAACTTCGGCCAGGCGGCTGGGCGTTCCAGTACAACAACCCGCATTATCCCGATCTCGACGACACCGCAGTCGTGGTGATGTCGATGGACCGGATGCGACGTGAAACCGGCAGCAGCGATTACGACGCCGCGATTGCCCGGGGTCGTGAATGGATCGAAGGCATGCAAAGCCGCAACGGCGGTTGGGCGGCCTTCGACGTCGACAATCTCGAATTCTATCTCAACAATATCCCGTTCTCCGACCACGGCGCCTTGCTCGATCCGCCGACCGAAGACGTCACCGGCCGCTGCATTTCGATGCTGGCGCAGCTCGGCGAGACCGCCCAGGGCAACCCGCAGGTCGCAGCCGGAGTCGAATACCTGCGGCGCACCCAGCTTGCCGAGGGCTCCTGGTACGGCCGCTGGGGCATGAACTACATTTACGGCACCTGGTCAGTGTTGTGCGCGCTGAACGCCGCGGGCGTCAGCCATCAGGATCCGATGATCCGTAAAGCTACGGACTGGCTGTTGTCGATCCAGAACGAGGACGGCGGATGGGGCGAGGACGCCGTTACGTACCGGCTTGACTATCGTGGGCAGCCGCGTGCGCCCAGTACCGCCTCGCAAACGGCATGGGCCTTGCTTGGTCTGATGGCGGCGGGCGAAGCCGAGCATCCGGCGGTGGCGCGCGGGGTGGAGTACTTAATTGCAACACAAGCCGAAAAAGGCCTGTGGGACGAGCAGCGCTATACGGCTACAGGCTTTCCCAGGGTGTTTTACCTGCGCTACCATGGCTATTCGAAGTTCTTTCCTTTATGGGCGTTGGCGCGGTACCGGAATCTCAGGAATACGAACAGCAGGGTGGTAGGGGTCGGAATGTGAATTTGGGGGCGGGGGGTGAGGTGTCCGCGGACAGGATTGATCCGCGGCCGATCTTGATTGTGACTGGTTTGGCTCAGGAGGCTCGCATCGCGGCCGGCCCCGGAATGGCGGTCATCTGTAGCAGTAGCGATCCGCAGCAATTGCGCGCGCTGCTGACGGTGCTCGATCCGGCGACGATCCGGGGCGTCATCAGCTTCGGGGTAGCCGGAGGGCTGGATCCCAGCTTGCGATCGGGCGACATTGTGGTCGCGACCGAAGTCATGGCCGGCGACGCGCGCTGGCTGACCGGGTTGACCCTTAACGAGGAGCTGATTGCGAGCGTCGCGCTTGGGCGCAGGCGTGTCGTGCGCGGCGGCCTGGCCGGCGTCGAGGAGGTGGTTGCGGCGCAGGCCAGGAAGGCCGCGTTGTGGCTGGCCACGGGAGCCGCCGCGGTCGACATGGAAAGCCATATTGCAGCCGACTATGCCGATAAGGCCGGTCTCCCGTTCGCGGCACTGCGAGTGATCAGCGACCCCGCCAGCCGTGGGCTGCCGGCGATCGCTCGGAGCGCGATCAAGCCGAATGGCGATATCGACCTTGCGAAGGTTCTTCGCGGTCTCGTGCGCAATCCACGCACGCTGCGCGCGTTGGTCTCGACCGGAATCGATTTCAATCGCGCGCTACGCAGTCTAAGCGGCTGTCGAGGCTTTCTGCTCGGCGGCCTCGTCCCGGCGGATCTCTGAGAGTTCCTTCCGGGCTCGCGCCGACAAGAAGGCGTGTGCAATTGCACACGCCGGTCGCCAATCACGCGCTACGCGGCTGTCGAGGCCTTTTGCACGGCTGCCTCGTCACGGCGAATCTCCGAGAGCTTCTTCTGCACCTGCTCTGAGAAAATGTACTGCGCCGGGCGCTGCTTGGACAGATCGATCTCGGGCGCCATCGGACCGGTGGTGCGGATGCCGCGCAGCGCCACCCACATCGCCTTCAGCGGGTTCTGCAAGGCCGCGGTCGCCGCGGTCGGCTCGTAGCCGCAATGCGCCATGCAGTCGGCGCACTTCTCGTACTTGCCGGTCCCGTAGGTCTCCCAGTCGGTGGTCTCCATCAATTCCTTGAACGTCTTCACGTAGCCTTCGCCGAGCAGGTAGCAGGGCTTCTGCCAGCCGAAAATGTTGCGCGCCGGCATGCCCCAGGGCGTGCATTCATAGCTTTGGTTGCCGGCAAGGAAGTCCAGGAACAGGCCGGAATGCATGAAATTCCACGTCTTGCCCTTGCCCAGCGCGAACACGTCGCGGAACAGCTTCTTGGTCTTGGTGCGGTTCAGGAAGTGTTCCTGGTCGGGCGCGCGCTCATAGGCGTAGCCCGGCGACATCGACACCCCGACGCCGAGCTCGGTCGTGAAGTCGAGGAACTTTGCAATCTCCTCGGCCGGATGGCCGTCGAAGATGGTGGCGTTGACATTGACGGTGAAACCACGGGCCTTGGCGGCCTTGATCGCCGATACGGCGCGGTCGAACACGCCCTTCTGCGACACCGCTTTGTCGTGATGCTCCTTCAGTCCGTCGAGATGCACCGAGAAGAACAAATAGGGCGAAGGCTCGAACAGATCGAGCTTCTTTTCCAGCAGCAGCGCGTTGGTGCATAGCGACACGAATTTCTTGCGCGCCACCAAGCCGCGGACGATCTCGCCGATCTCCTTGTGGATCAACGGCTCGCCGCCGGGGATCGCCACCATCGGCGCGCCGCACTCGTCGGCAGCATCCCAGCATTCCTGCGCTGTCATGCGCCGGTTGAGGATCGCGTCCGGATAGTCGATCTTGCCGCAGCCGACGCAGGCGAGATTGCAGCGGAACAAGGGCTCCAGCATCAGAACGAGCGGATAGCGTTTGCGGCCGAGCAGCTTCTGCTTCATCATGTAGCCGCCGATACGCAGTTCCTTGAAGAAGGGTATGGCCATTACAGGTTTTCTTTCCGGATTTTAGCGAGAGATGTTGGATCAGACCGTTGCGAGTTCCGTGGGCAGCCGAAATTCAATATTTTCTTCCCGACCTGGAAGCACCGACACGGTGACGGGGCCGATGCGCCGCAGCGCTTCGATGACGTCGTCGACCAGAACCTCGGGCGCCGATGCGCCGGCGGTAATGCCGACTGCCTTGGCGTGTTTCAGCCACTCCGGGTTCAGTTCGCCGCCGTCGGCAACCAGATAACTCGCGACGCCGGCCTCGGTGCCGATTTCGCGCAGCCTGTTGGAGTTGGAACTGTTGGCGGCGCCCACCACCAGGATCACGTCCACAAACTTGCTGAGGTCCCTTACCGCAGATTGGCGGTTCTGTGTCGCATAGCAGATATCCCGTATGTCCGGGCCTTGAATGTCGGTAAATCGCTGCTGAAGGGCGGCAATGATGTCCTTGGTGTCGTCCACGCTGAGCGTGGTCTGGGTGATATAGGCCACCGGGGTGGCCGCGGGCAGCGTCAGGGCGGCCACGTCCTCGACATTCTGGACCAGCAGCACAGGGCCGGGTACCTGCCCCATGGTACCTTCGACCTCGGGATGGCCGGCGTGACCGATCAGGATCAAGGTCCGGCCTTTCGACATATAGCGCTTTCCCTGGTTATGGACCTTGGTCACCAGCGGGCAGGTGGCGTTGAGGACCGGCAGCCCGCGCGCTGCGGCCTCCTCCTCCACGGTCCGCGCCACGCCGTGGGCGCTGAACACGGTCACCGCCAAAGGGGGCACCTCGGACAGATCCTCGACAAAGATCGCACCCTTGTTCTTCAGGCTCTCGACCACGTACTTGTTATGCACGATCTCATGGCGGACATAGACCGGAGGGCCGTACTTTTCGAGCGCGCGCTCGACGATTTCGATTGCACGCACCACGCCCGCGCAAAATCCCCGGGGCTGCGCCAAAAACACTTCAATGGGACGTCCGTTACGCAAGTTGCCTCACACGCATTTTCACTGGACCTCGTCTTTATCTTTAATCTCTGGCCGCGTTTTCTCTGGCCCGTCTCGGGGTCTGCACCGGCCCAGAGACCGGATACTCGATCCGACCAGGGAGCCACGTTCATCTCATGAGTCCAGCCACCATCCTTAAGTGCTGGAAGCACAAGGCTTGTGTCAAAAATTTCCCGGTTGGGAAAGTCACATCAGGCGTGACCAGAAGGGCGAGGATTGCTCGGAAGGTATCCAGAAACTATCCGATAACCCTTTGAAGATAAAGTCTTTAAACCCTCACCCGTTCGTCACTTTACCGCCGAACATTACCGGCTATACACCCGTCTCGGCGGTTCCGCCCGTTTCGCACGATTTGTCGGTGCCCCCTCAAAAGCCCCTGAGAACAAGGTTAGCCCGGCTCGCGGAACTCCACTAGAGAGCGGGAGTTTCCGGCAAGCTCGCAGATTAGAAAGAAATAATGTGCTGACAAGTGTCGTCGTCTCGATCGTCAGAACCTGTACCCGATTTGCCACGCTCACGCTGCTCGTTGCCGTCGCGCTCGCGATCGGGGCTGGCTTTTACACGGCACGGCATTTCGTCATCAACACCGACATCAACAGGCTGATTTCCCCCAATCTGGATTGGCGTCAGCGCGACCAGCAATTCGACAC
Organism: Bradyrhizobium sp.; assembly: GCF_049581145.1. Classification (GTDB taxonomy): domain Bacteria; phylum Pseudomonadota; class Alphaproteobacteria; order Rhizobiales; family Xanthobacteraceae; genus Bradyrhizobium. The sequence goes on along the minus strand of NZ_JBAURI010000767.1, from coordinate 3,740 downwards.
CGCCTTCGACCGCGACAGCATGATCCTTGCTGTGGTGGAAGCTCCGACTCCTGAGCTGATGACCTCCGCCACCTCCGCGCTCGTGCAAAAGCTCAAGGGCGACCGCACGCACTTCCAATCGCTTCAGCCGCTTGGCTCGGGCGAGTTCTTTGAAAAGAACGGGCTGTTGTTCCTCCCGACCAGTGAGCTCAGCGAACTGACCGGCCAGTTCGAATCGGCCGCGCCGCTGATCGAAATCATGGCTGGCGATCCCAGCATCCGCGGGCTCACCGGGGCGCTGGAGACCGGACTTGCCGGCGTCAAGCGCGGCGAGGTCAAGCTCGACAACACGGCGCGGCCGTTCAACATGATCGCGCAGACGGTCGAGGACATCGTCAACAAGGGCGACGCGATTTTCTCCTGGCGCGAACTGACCAGCGACAAGCCTCTGACCGACTCCGACCGGCGCGGCTTCATCGAGCTCAAGCCGGTCCTGGATTACAATGCGCTCGAGCCGGGCAAGGACGCCACCGATGCGATCCGAGCAGCTGCGGCCGATTTGGACTTCGCGGGCAAGTATCACGCGCGGGTCCGGCTGACTGGGCCGGTGCCGATCGCCAATGAGGAATATGCGACCGTTCAGGATGGCGCGATCGTGAACGGCATCGGCACCGTGCTGGTTGTGCTGGTCATCCTCTGGCTGGCCCTGCGTTCGGCAAAGATCATTTTCGCTGTCTTCATCAACCTGTTCATCGGCCTGTCGCTGACCACCGCGGTCGGACTGATCATGGTCGGCTCGCTGAACCTGCTCTCGGTTGCCTTCGCCGTGCTCTTCGTCGGCCTCGGCGTTGATTTCGGCATCCAGTACAGCGTCCGCTATCGCTCGGAGCGTTTCAAGAACGACAACCTGACGGAGGCGCTGGAAGAGGCGGCGCGCCGCGTCGCGGTGCCGCTGTCGCTGGCTGCGATGGCGACCGCGTCCGGATTCCTGTGTTTCATCCCGACCAATTATCTGGGGATTTCCGAGCTTGGCGAGATCGCCGGGGCCGGCATGCTGATTGCCTTTACCACCAGCATCACGGTGCTGCCGGCGCTGTTGAGGCTGCTCAATCCCGCCGGTGAAAAGGAGGCGGTCGGCTATGCCTTCCTCGCTCCGGTCGACCACTTTCTCGAAAAGCATCGCATCCCGATCGTGGTCGGTACGCTTCTTCTCGTGGTCGCGGGCCTGCCGCTGCTGTATTTCATGAAGTTCGACTTCAACCCGATGAATCTGCGCAATCCGAAGGCCGAATCGATCGCGACCTTCCTCGATCTGCGCAAGGATCCGAATACCGGTGCCAACGCCATCGACGTTCTGACGAAATCCGAGACTCAAGCGAAAGCGATCGAAGCCACGCTTGAGAAGCTGCCTGAAGTGCTGCGGGTGATGTCGCTTGACAGTTTCGTTCCCGAGGATCAGGGGCCGAAGCTGAAATTGATCGAAAAAGCCGCCAAGGTGCTCAATCCTGCACTCAATCCCGACTCGATCGATGCCCCGCCCTCCGATCAGGAAAACATCGACTCCCTGAAGAGCTCGGTCGCGGCCCTGCGCAGGACCGCCGGCGACGGTCAAGGGCCTGGCGCAGTGGCCTCGCGGCGGCTTGCCGATGCGCTTGAAAAACTCGCAAGCGCCAATGAGGCGCTGCGCAACAAGGCGCAGGACGTCTTCGTGACGCCGCTGAAGGTCGTGCTCGATCAGCTCACGCTTTCGCTGCAGGCCCAGCCGGTCAGCCTGAACACGCTGCCAGCGGACCTGGTCAGTTCGTGGAAGGCCAAGGACGGCCTGATGCGGGTCGAGGCGTTGCCGCGCGGCGACCCCAACGACAATGACAACCTGCGCAACTTCGCCAGCGCGGTGCTGGCCGCCGAGCCCACCGCCATCGGCGGCCCGGTGTCGATCCTGAAATCAGGCGACACGGTGGTGGAAGCGTTCATCCATGCCGGTATCTACGCACTGGTCGTCATCGGCCTGCTGCTGTGGGTTACGCTGCGCCGGATTACCGACGTGCTGATGACGCTGGTTCCCCTTCTGGTTGCGGGCGCCGTGACGCTGGAAATCTGCGTGCTGATCAAGCTGCCGCTCAACTTCGCCAATATCGTCGCGTTGCCGCTCCTGCTGGGCATCGGCGTGGCCTTCAAGATCTACTACGTCACGGCCTGGCGGTCGGGCCGCACCAACCTGCTGCAGACGAGCCTGACGCGGGCGATCTTTTTCAGCGCCATGACGACGGCAACGGCTTTCGGTAGCCTGTGGCTATCCAGTCATCCCGGAACGTCCAGCATGGGTAAATTGCTGGCGCTTTCGCTGGTCACCACTTTGGCCGCCGTGCTGCTGTTCCAGCCGGCCTTAATGGGCAAACCCCGCGATGTCGGGGAGTAGGCAGATGTCCCCGACCGAGTCGGCAGGCTGGCCGGCATTCTTTTGACCGGGCGGCCGGGCGGCGGCAGCGACCGTCCTCGTCTTGGGCGCCGCGCCGACGGTCTTCGCTGCGGCTTTGGGGGAGCCTTTGGCCATGCTGTTGGCCGGACTCGAGGGAATCGGCGGCCCGACCCGCGTCCAGGTCTCGCCGCCGCACAGGAAGCCCAACACGCAGCCTTGAATTTCCAGCTGGTCTGGCCCCTTTGGCGTGATCGTTGAACTATAGGTCTTGCCGTCCTTGGCGTTGTAGACTTCGCCCTCCCAGGAATCGGTGCCGGGTTTTTTCTTCATGTCAAGCAGGATGGGCATACCCAGGGTTGGCCGGCTCTGCATCGCAACGTCTGGATTGTTGACGTCGCGGCCACCGGGCTCTTTCTCCCATGCCACCACGCCCCACATGTCGCCATTGCATTGGGCGACGCGGATATTGGCGACACCATCTGCGACACGCCAATCGCCGGTCGGATCCGCTGCCAAAACAGATGACAATCCCGGCGAAAAGCCGATTGCCAGAAACAATCCGGAATATAGCATGGCGGCTCGCAGAAGAGGTCGTGGGCGGTGCAACATGGCTTAAACCTGTGCTTGCGTTGATCGTCACAATGAGGGCAAAACGCCGCATCAATTGTTTTCAGTTGACGACAAGGCCATCAACCGAAGTATGTAGCTGATGCTAAACTCGAATCTAGACGTTTCCGAGATGTTTGTGGAGCGCCAGGCGCAGCGCAGTTCCATGCACTCGCGCCACTTGAATGAGCAACTGGTCCGAGTGCTCAAGACGATCGGCTATGACGTCGGTTTCCAGAAAGGCAAGGGCCAGTACCTCTACGATCGCGACGGCGTCCGCTATCTCGATCTGTTGAGTGGATTTGGCGTTTTTGCCATCGGCCGCAACCACCCCGCGCTGCGCACCGCGCTCAAGAGCGTGCTCGACAGCGATCTGCCCAATCTCGTGCAGCTCGACGTCTCCACGCTCGCCGGCGTCCTCGCCGAGCGCCTCTTGGAATATGTGCCGTATCTGGATAAGGTTTTCTTTTCCAATTCCGGCGCGGAGACGGTCGAAGCGGCGATCAAGTTCGCGCGTGGCGCGACCGGGCGGCCGGGCATCGTCTACTGCGCGCATTCGTTCCACGGCCTGTCTTACGGCGCGTTGTCGCTGACCGACGACGCGAATTTTCGCAGCGGGTTCGAGCCGTTGCTGCCGGGATGCACCGCGATTCCCTTCAACGATCTCGCAGCGCTCGAGCATGCGTTGTCGTCGCGCGAGGTCGCGGCCTTTATCGTCGAGCCCATCCAGGGCAAA
>NZ_JBAURI010000766.1:0-6302 GCF_049581145.1 Bradyrhizobium sp. | reverse complement strand
CTGCAAACTCCCGCCACCGGGCTCGCCGCGCTCGCCCGGGAGGCCACCGACTCCTATGACGTCTATGCGCCGGACCGCGTCCGGCCGGTCGAGATGCGCGCCGCCGACGGCGCCCAGTTCGTGCAATGGGTCTCCAACCGGCTGCATCAGCCGGTCAAGGTGCCGGATCTTTCGACGTCGGGCTACCGGCTGATGGGCGGCCGGCTGGTCGCGACGTCACACGGTCCGGCAGCCATGTTCATGTATGACGACGATCACGGCGGGCGGCTGGTGGTGCTGACCCGCCCGATGGCGGCAGATCAGAACACGCCGATGCGGTCGCATGCGAGCGGTGACGTGGCCGGCTTCGCCTGGGCCGACGACGGCATGGGCTATAGCCTGGTCGGCCGCGGCTCGCCGGACGCCTTAAGGCCGGTCGCCAACGAGGTCCGCAGGCAGGCGCGCAGCATTTGAGGCAGCCGCGACCCGGCTGTGTCTGGCGCCATAGGCGAAATACACCACGAGCCCGATCGCGAGCCACACCGCGAGCCGCACCCAGGTATCGATCGGCAGGCCGAACATGAGGATGACGGAGGTCAGCGCCCCCGCCGGGCCGACGAACCAGATCGCGGGCGCCCTGAACGGACGCTTCAATTCGGGATTGATGACGCGCAACACCAGCGTCCCGACCGAGACCACTGCGAACGCGAACAGCGTTCCGATGCTGACGAGTTCGCCGACCAACCCGATCGGCAACAGACCGGCCAGCACGGCGACCACGAGGCCCGAGATCATGGTCGCAACATGCGGGGTATGGAAGCGCGGATGGATTTTCGCGGCCGCCGGCGGCAGCAGTCCGTCATGCGCCATCGCGCGAAAAATGCGCGGCTGGCCCAGCAGCGTGACGAGAATGACCGAGGTCAGCCCGAGCACGATGCCGAGCTTGATCAGCGGCCCGAGCCAGCCGATACCGGCCGCGTCGATGCCGACCGCGATCGGGTCCGACACGCCCAGCCTGTCGAACGGCACGATCCCCGTGAGCACGAGGCCGACGGCGACATAGAGCACGGTGCAGATGATCAGCGATCCCAGGATGCCAATCGGCATGTCGGTGTTCGGCGATTTCGACTCCTGGGCCGCAGTCGACACCGCGTCGAAGCCGATATAGGCGAAGAACACCACCGCCGCCCCACGAAGCACGCCCGACCAGCCATAGACGCCGGTGCCGCCATTCGGCGGAATGAAGTGGCCGTCCGGATTGGACGGGGTCACCCAGTTCGCGGTGCTGAACGACGGGATGGCGGCGACGATGAACAGGATCACCACGATCAGCTTGACGAAGACGATGATGTCGTTGAAGCGCGCCGACTCCTTGATGCCGATCACGAGCAGCCAGGTCGCGGCGAGGATCACGAGCACTGCCGGAACATTGAAGATGGCGCCGGTGGTCGACCACGCGTGGGTGGCGGCGTCATAGTCGAGCGGCGCCGACACCAGGCGCTGCGGGACATCGAGCCCGAATCCCCGGGCGAAGCTCACGACATAGCCCGACCAGCCGATCGCGACCGTCGCAGCTCCAACGGCATATTCCAGGATCAGGTCCCAGCCGATGATCCAGGCGATCAACTCGCCGAGCGTTGCATAAGCATAGGTGTAGGCGCTGCCGCTGATCGGCACGGTCGAGGCCATCTCGGCATAGCACAGGCCGGCAAACGCACACGCCACCGCGCCCATGACGAAGGACAGCGTCACCGCGGGCCCGGCATTGGCGGCAGCGGCGTTCCCCGTCAGCACGAAGATACCGGCGCCGATGATGCCGCCAACCCCGAGCGAAACCAGATTGAGCGCCGACAAGGTCCGCTTCAGCGGCCTGACCTCGCTCGCGGAGTCGGCATGCGCCGCTTCCTCCGCCAATGCGTCCGTCGACTTGCGCGCCCAGATCCTTGCCAAAAACGACCTTTCCGAACCGACTCTGCGGCAATCGCCAGACTGACGTCCATGCTCCCGCGACGCAACGAATTAGTGGCTCACCCGCCAGATCGTGCCGTTGGCATCCTCAGAGATCAGCAACGCGCCGTCATGGGCAACCGCGACGCCGACCGGGCGCCCCCAGACCTCGCTGTCGTTGACGACGAAGCCGGTGACGAAATCCTGGTACTCGCCGGTCGGCACGCCGTCCTTCAGGCGGATGCGGACCACCTTGTAGCCGGTCCGCTTCGACCTGTTCCACGAGCCGTGCTCGGCCGCGAAGGCGTCGCCGCGGTATTCGACGGGGAAATTGCTGCCCTGATAAAAGGCGAGACCGAGCGATGCCGAGTGGGCCTGCAGCAGCACGTCGGGGACGGTGATCTTGTCCTTCAGGTCGGGGCGTTCGCCGATATGCCGGGGGTCCTCGTGATTGCCGATATAGAACCACGGCCAACCATAGAAGGCGCCCTCCCGCACCCTGGTGACGTAGTCGGGCACCAGATCGTCGCCGAGCCCATCGCGCTCATTGGTCGAGCACCACGGCGTGCCGTCGGGCTGCACGGCGAGGCCGACGCAGTTGCGGATGCCGGTGGCATAGATCTTCTCGTTCTTGCCGTCGGGATCGAACGCCAATACCGTCGCGCGATCGGTCTCGTAGCCCCAGGCCGCGCCGAGCGGATGCGCGCTGCTCCAGGCTTCGAGGCCGCCCGGCGGGCGTCCGACGCCTTCGGCGTCATTGCTGCCGGAGCCGACCGAAACCAGCATGCGCTGGTTATCCGGCGTGAATGCGATGTCGCGGGTCAAATGCCCGGAGCCATGCGGCAGGCTTGCGACGATGGTTTCGGGTTCGCCGGCGGCCTTCAGGTCGCCCGAATGATAGGGAAAGCGAATCACGTTGTCCTGATTGGCGACATAGACCCATTGCGGCTCGTCGCCCGCGGGAAAGAACGCGATGCCGAACGGGTCCTTGAGGCCGCTGGCAAAGATTTCATCCGTGGCCGGCTTCGACGCGCCATCGGCGGCGCGCAGCACGCGAATGCGCCCGCCATGGGTTTCCGCCACGAAGATATCGCCGTTCGGCGCGACGCGGATGATGCGCGGCGCGCGGAGGCCCTCGGCAAACAGCTCGATCTTGAATCCGGGCGGGACCTGCGGGACGGCGCCGGCAGGTTGCGACACGACATGCGCGACATTGGCCGACGACGGGGTCGCTCCCGGGTCAGGCAGATCCTGCGGCCGGATCAGGCGCGTGATGCCGGGCTTGTCCTGCTGCCAGTTGCCGAAGGCGTCCTTGCCTTCACGCGCCGCCGGCTGCGCGATCGCCGCGCCGCTCAGGGCGGCGAGAGCGCACAGGCCAGAGAGAATTGCTTGAATGGAGCACCTTGCCATGATGTTGGTCTTCCCGGTCATTGCTTCGCGTCTCGCCATCATAATGGCCTCAAGACACAAATGTTCGGCGTGAATGGATCAATTTGCCTGCGGCCGAGCGTGACGGCGAGCCCTGCGCCTTGAGCTGTTCTCTTGAGCTGTTCTCTTTGGCTGTTCTCTTGGGCTGCGCCTGCCTCAAGGATGTGCAGGCGTCGTTCGCGGAAATGCTGGAAAATCAACGAGATCGATGCAACACATGATGGGGGACCTGCGGCGGCCCCGCAGATTTTTTTGATATTGCGGGGAATTCTCCCGCCATGATTGATAGCGATGGAAGCGACATTGATGGACGCGATGTGGGGATCGATCCTGACCGAGTGGGTGAGCCTGATCTTTCGCTGGCTGCATGTCGTGGCCGCGATCGGGTGGATCGGCAGTTCGTTCTATTTCATCCATCTCGACCTCAGCCTGAAGCCGGGCAGCGATCTGCCCGCAGGGGTGCAGGGCGAGGCGTGGCAGGTCCATGGCGGCGGTTTCTACCGGATCGTCAAATATCTGGTGGCGCCGGCGCAACTGCCGGATGAACTGACCTGGTTCAAATGGGAGGCCTACACGACCTGGCTGTCTGGTTTCACGCTGATGGTCGTGGTCTATTATCTCGATGCCGAGCTGTTTCTGGTCGACAAATCGATTCTCGATCTGACGCCGCTGCAGGCCGGGCTGTTCAGTCTTTGCAGCCTGGCGCTGGCCTGGCTGCTGTACGAGGCCGCCTGCAGATCGGGGCTTGCGCGCCACGAGCTGCCGTTCGCCGTCGGCGGTTACCTGTTCCTGGTCGCCCTCACCTATGCGTTCACCCATGTCCTGAGCGGACGCGGCGCGTTCAACCAGATCGGCGCGCTGATCGGGACGATCATGGTCGCCAACGTGTTTCTGGTGATCATCCCGAACCAGAAGAAGATCGTTGCGGCGCTGTTGGCCGGAAAATCCCCCGACCCCAGGCTCGGCAAGGCGGGCAAGGAGCGATCGGTCCACAACAACTATCTGACGCTGCCGGTGCTGGTGCTGATGATCAGCAACCACTATCCGCTGCTGTTCGCGACGCGCTACAACTGGGTCATCGTCGCGATCATTCTCGCGCTCGGACCCGTGATCCGGCATTTCTTCAATGAGCGCCATGCCGGGCGCAGATCGCCATGGTGGGTGTGGGGGGTCGCGGCCGCCGGCATGATCGCGATCGGCGTGCTGTCCGCGGCGGGGCCGCGGGTCGCCAAGGCCAGCGCGCTGTCGGTCGCCCCGACCTTCGCCAATGTGCAGGACATCATCCTGTCACGGTGCAGCATGTGTCACGCCGCGGAGCCGGTGTGGGCCGGCATCGTCACCGCGCCGAAGGGTATCCTGCTCGACGATCCCGACCATATCCGGCGCAACGCCCGGCTGATCGGCCGCAACGCGGCCTGGGCCAGCGCCATGCCGCCCGGCAACGTGACGGAAATGACCGCCGACGAGCGCGCCGTGATCGCAGCGTGGATCGCGTCTCCAGGCAACTAAAGGGCTGTTCGGAAAAAACGCTACCGCCTGGGCGTGGCATCCCTTGCCATTTCCAGGCAGGTCAGCAACTCGGTATAGCTGCCGGTGCCGTCCAGCGAACTCTGTCGCGTGCAAGTGACCCTGTCGGGGGCAGCGAACTGCGCCCAACCGGTGCTCAGCTCGTCGCGGGCCTCCGCCTCGTCCTCGGCGCAATGCTGCTGCTGCGGCTCGGTTCCGCCTTCGGACCTGCATTCCGCCGCGATATCGAATTTCGGCACATCGTCGGCCACACGCGTCAGCGGAAGCGACGCGAGCAGCACGATCGGCAGATGCATCAGCATGGTCTTTCTCCGGACGGGATCGTTTCATCCTGCATTGGACGGCCGCCCGTTCTCTTGATCGGCGTCAAGACAGCGCGCCGAGGACGCCGCGCGTCGCCTGATCGATCTCCTCGACATATCGACGGCGCGCAAAGGATTCGGTCAGCAGGCCGATCACCTTGCGGCTGTCGGCGGATTCCAGAACGGCCAGGACCTCGGCCTCGGCGTCGTCGAACATCTTCATCGCGGCCTTGACGTTCATTTCCGGCAGCAGCGCGACATCGGTGTATTTCGCGAGTTCGACCACCTGGATTTCGTCGGCGATGCTGTCCAGTTCGCCGGGAAACAGGTCCGGCAGCGGCACCAGGCCGCAATAATCGTCGTCATTGTTGACGACCACCACCGCCGGCCGTGAGCCCAACACGAACTCGCGCCGGCAGGCGGCGATCGTCGTCGTGCCCGGAACCTTGCCGACGTCGGTGCGCATCATGCGCTCGACCGTGAGATTGCGCAGCCAGCCGACGTCGTTGGCGCTGCGGATGGTCTCGCCGCGCAGATGCAGGCGCCAGGTCGAGAACGAATGGCCGAACATGAAGCGGACGAAGATGCTGGTGACGATGCAGCCGGCCAGCACGACGGCCGTGACATCCACGCTCCGGGTCATCTCGAGCACCAGGAACGACATCGTCAGCGGGCCGCCGACGATGGCCACCCCGAGGGTCGCCATGCCGGTCAGCATGCTGACGACGGGATCGACCGCCAACTTCAGCCCTGACAGCACGAGCAGCGCCGCATAAAACTTCCCGATCAGGCTGCCGACGAACAACGACGCAAAGAACAGACCGCCGCGGAAACCCGACGACAGCGAGATCAGGCACGCGATCAGCTTCAGCGCGATGACGGTGGCAATCAGGCCGATCGCCATCTCGCGATGCAGGTCGAGCACCATCGCGCCGTGACCGGCGGCGAGCACCTGCGGCGTAATGATGGCCATGCCGCCGACGCAGAGTCCGCCGATCACGGGTCTGATCCAGATCGGGGTCCAGGATTGCGCGAACAGGCGCTCGAAGAACGATGAGCTTCGCATCACAGCGATGCCGACCGCGCTGGCGATCAACGCCAGCACGATGAGCGCCAGAT
>NZ_JBAURI010000765.1:0-9271 GCF_049581145.1 Bradyrhizobium sp. | reverse complement strand
GCCGACGACGATGTCGAACAACGACGACTTGACGAGGCAGGCGGCCGCGACCTTGACGTTCTCCAAGACGGACAGATTGCCGAAGATCCGGATGTTCTGGAACGTTCGGGCAAGTCCGAGCCGCGCGATGCGATGCGGCTTGAGGCGAAAGATCTCGTTGCCGTCGATGCGAATGGAACCGGCATCGGCATGAGACGCGCCGCTCAGCGCATTGAGCAGCGTGGTCTTGCCCGAGCCATTGGGGCCGATGATCGCCTGGACGATGCCGTCGGGCACATCCAGATCGACACCGTCGAGCGCCAGCAGCCCGCCGAACCGCCGCGTCACGCCGCGCGCGCTGACGATGGGAGAGTCCGTCATCGTGGCCTCAACCCGCGGAACGGGAATAGCGTCGCAATCGACGCGAGCCCGCCGGGCAGCAGCACGACCACGACAATGACGCCGAGGCCATAGAGCACGAGATACCATTGGCCGAGAAAGCGCAGCGCTTCCGGCAGGATGGTCAATGCGACGGCGCCAAAGATGCAGCCGGCAATGGAGCCCATGCCGCCGACGATCAGCATGGTCATCAGCAGCACGGCCTGAACGCCTGAAAAGCTGTCCGGGCTGACGAAGCGGATCGACGACGCGTAAAGGCAGCCGGCGAGCCCCGCATAGACCGCGCCGATCATGAAAGCGAGAAGCTTGGTCCGGGTGGTGTCGACGCCGCTCTGTTCGGCTGCGATCTCGCTGTCCCGGGTCGCGATCATGTCGCGGCCGAGCGACGAGTGGCGGACCCGGACCGCGACCAGGGTCGCGAGCGCCAACATCGCGAGCAGCAAATAGTAGTGCTGGATCTGGCCCCGCGGCGCGAGGCCGAACACGCTGATCCCGGGGATGGCACGCAGGCCGGACGTGCCGCCGGTCACCGGCTCCCAGTGGACGATGATCAGGCGTACGATCTCGCCGAAGCCAATCGTGGTCATGGCGAGATAATAGGTGCGCAGTCGCAATGTCGGCAGCCCCAGCACCAGGCTTGCCGCGAGCACGAGTGCAACGGAAAGCGCCGGCGTGACGATCCAGGGCAGGCCGGATTTGGTCGCGATCGCGGTCGCGTAGGCGCCGAGACCATAGAACGCGGCCTGACCGAAATTGATCTGGCCGGTCCAGCCGGTCGCGAAGTTGAGGCCCAGCACGACGATCGCGTTCAGGATTGCGAAGTTGAGCAATTGAATGATGTAGTCGCCGGCCGCGAGCGCCGGAAACGCCAGCGCGGCGATGACGGCGACTGCGATCGGCAGGCTGCGCTCCACGTCAGACCTTCTCGCTCGTCTTCTCGCCGAACAGGCCACGCGGCCAGGCCGTGAGAAAGGCGATCATCACGATGAAGGCATAGGCGTCGCGGAAATCGGATGAGACATAGCGTGCGCCAAACGTCTCGATCAGGCCGAGCAGCATGCCTCCGATCACGGCGCCGGGAAGATTTCCGAAGCCACCGACGACGCTGACGATGAACCCCTTCAATCCAAGGCTGCCGCCCATGGTCGGTTCGGCCAGGAAGATCGGGGCCACCAGCAGGCCCGCAATTCCGGACAGCACGGCGCCGAGCGCAAATGCAACCGCAATGGTCCGGTTGACGGGAATCCCGACCAGGCGCGCGGTATGCAGATCCTGCGCGGTCGCCTGCATCAGGATGCCGAAGCGTGTCCTGGTCAGCAGCAGATACTGCAGCAACAGGATCACGGCCAACGTTGCAAAGATCGCGAGCTGGTGCATCGAGATGACGACGCCCGCGAAGCGCAGCGGCGGCCCGCGTACAGGAGACGGCAGCGAGACCGGCAGCGGCCCCCAGATGATGAGAGCGAGGTTTTCCAGCACGATGCCCATCGCGATCGTGGTCAGGATCACCAGAAATGGCGGACGGCCGCGCAGCGGAAAATAGACCAGCAGCATGAACACGACGCCGATCAGCGCCATGGCCGCGATGGTCACGACCCAGGCAAGCGCGATCGGCAGGTTATGGGTGACCGCGCCGCTGATGCCGATGAAGGCGCCCAGCATCAAGAGCTGTCCCTGCGCGAAATTGACGATCTGGACGGTGTTGAAGATCAACAGCAGGCCCAGCGCGACCAGCGCATAGATGCTGCCGAGCGCCAGCCCGTTGACGACGAGTTGGCCCATCGAAATCAGTATCCTGCTTCCTTGATCGGTCCGATCAATGCGGGCGTCCTGCCGTTGTTGCGGTAGATGCCAAGGGTGTGGGCGAGATCGCCGGAAGCATCGGCCTGATAGCTGATCAAGAGACCTTTCCAGTCTTTGGTGGCGGCCAGGGCGTCGCGGATCGCGGCCTTGTCGCAGCCGACCTTCTCGATGATCGATTTCACAATGTAGACCGTGTCATAGTAGGCGACGGTGAAATTATCGGCCGGCACCTTGTATTTGTCCTGTACGCGCCTGGCCCAGTCCAATATCTTCGGGTCGGTCGAGGTTTGCGGGATCATGCCGCCGATCGCATAGCCGCCATCGGCTTCATCCGAGGAGAGATTGTTCAGCGTCGTCTGCGCCACGACGCTGGAATTGCCGATCAGCGTCAGCTTGATGCCGAGGTCGCCCATCTGCTTCATGACCAGCGCGACGTCCGCCGGCCGGCCGAACAGGATCAGACTGTCGGCGCCCTTGTCCTTGATCTCGAGCAGCTGCGCGCTCATGTCCTTGTCGGAGGGCGCGTAGGAGGTGACCGCCGCCGGCGCGACGTTGAGCTTGGCAAGCGCGGCCTGAATGCCCTTGGAAGCGCCGAGGCCATAATCGTCGGCGACCGCCATGATGCCGGGCTTGGTCTTGCCGAGGGTCTTGACCAGATATTGGGGGATCAGATCGGCGAGTTGTCCGTCATGGACATGGGTGCGGAACAGCCATTTGCTGCCTTGCGCCGTGATCTTGGCGTTGGTGGCGCCGACCAGGAACGGCGTCCCGGATTTCGTGACGGCATCGGTTTGCGCGAAGACGTGCGGACTGATCATCGAACCGAAGATGACCAGCGGTTTGCCGTCGATGATGCGATCCATCGCATTCAACGCGTCGGTGCTGGAAGCGCCGGTATCTTCCGTCGTCAGCGCTATCTTCTTGCCGGCGATGCCCCCACCGGCGTTGATTTCATCGACCGCGAACTCGGCGCCGTTGCGCGCCTGGGTGCCCAGCAGCGCCAGGTTACCGGTGAGCGCTGTCGTCAGGCCGAAGGCAATGGGAGAAGGACAACTCGCCGCATCGGCGCTTGCTTGCGGCATGGAGGATGCGAACAGAACAACCATGGCCGTGGCCGCGGCCACAAAATCCCTTGGGTACATCTTGTGTCCTTGTGCGATCAAACTGCCCAATTTGCATGCAATTGAGGTGCCAGATCGCATCTGGTCCGCGGAAAGGGACGGCGGGAAATTTTTCACGCGGGCAAGGAATAATCGCCGTTCGCGCGATCCCCTGAAAAAACTGCTGTCGGATCCGCGTCTCTCGGCTAGAATTTGAGAGATTAACCGTGATCAAGGCTGTCCATGCAGATACGGCCCGGCGAAGATGTGCTGCTCATCATCGACGTGCAGAATGATTTCTGTCCCGGCGGCGCGCTGGCGGTGGCCGATGGCGATGCGGTCGTGCCGGTCGTCAATCGGCTTGCCGAACGTTTCGCGCATGTGGTGGTGACGCAGGACTGGCATCCGGCGGGTCACAGTTCGTTCGCAACCAGTCATCCCGGGTCTGCGCCGTTCGAGACGATCGCGATGCCCTACGGCCCGCAGACGCTATGGCCGGATCATTGCCTGCAGGGCAGTGCGGGTGCGGCCTTTCATCCCAAGCTGTCAACCGACCGCGCTGAGCTCATCATCCGCAAGGGATTTCGCCGCCAGATCGATTCCTATTCGGCCTTCTTCGAGAACGATCAGCTGACGCCGACGGGATTGTCGGGCTATCTGCGCGAGCGGAGCTTGAAGAAGATCTTCCTGGTCGGGCTTGCGACCGATTACTGTGTCTACTACTCCGCAATCGACGCGCGCCGGCTGGGATTTGAGGCCGTCGTGATCGAATCCGGCTGCAGGGCGATCGATCTGGCGGGCTCGCTGTCGGCGGCCTGGTCGGGCATGGCCGAAGCCGGTGTGCAGCGGATCGCGGACCTTTAGCTCACGCGCTGCGGTTGGTCCGGTTCGGGATGCCGCCGGCTGCGATGATCTCCGCGCTCAATTGCTCGATGGTGGTGCGGTAGCGCATCGCCGTCTGCCGGATCAGGGCGAATGCGTCCTCTTCCGAAAGCGTGTGGTTCCGCATCACCTGCAGCACCGCGCCAAACACGACGCGGCGGGAGCGAACGCGGTCTTCCAATTTCTCGATATAGGCCGCTTCCTCGCCACGCCTTTGCGCGAAATCGAAGGCGACCACGAGCGCGGTGTAGAGCCCGGCGGAACGCAACGGCTTGACCAGAAATGACGCCGGACGCAGGTCGAGCAGCCACTTCAACCTGCTCGGCGTTTCGGTGCCGATCAAGGCGATGATCGGCGCATCGATTGTCGGCAACGGTGCCCGCTCGGATTTGATCGGCATGCAGTCCGCGTCCAGCACCATCACGTCGAAGGGCCCTCGCTGCGACTGCGCCTGAGAAGGATCGGTCTCCGTGACCGACATCCCGAGCCGGTCGAATTGCCGACGCACGATCGCGATGTCGCGCTCGTCTTTCATGATCAGGAGCGCGTGGCGGCCGCGTACGGTGAAAGGGGATGGTTTTGTCATTTGACGATCCGCAGGTGGTGGCCCGATCGCTTCGCGGGCGGATCGCCGGCCATTTCCGGTTTTGCTGCGATCGACGCCAGATCGAGATTGGAGAGATAGGGGTCGGGACGCTCCGGCGCGTCGGCTTCCCAGAAGATCTTGAACTGACATCCTAGCGCGGCACGCGCCAGGCGTGGCGTCAGGAAGCAGTGATTGTTGTCGGGATCGACCCAGATCGGGCCTTGCGGCGAATCGTAGCGGTGATTGGCGGCCGCGCGGCGGACGGCGGCGATATCGCTGGAGCCGGCACGACGAATGGCGCGGGCCAGCAGCATGACGCAGACATAGGTCGATTGTCCGTCCACCGACGGGTGGCTGTCCGCGCCTTGCCGCGCCTTCCAGCGCGCGACAAACGCGCGATTCTGCGGGCTTTCGATGCTTTCGAAATAGGCCGATGAGGTGATGCAGCCGATCGACGCATCGGCTCCGATCAGCTTCAGTTCCGGCTCGCACAGGCTGCAGCTCAGCACGGGAATGGATATGCCGGCGCGCCTGCAGGCCGCGTGCAGCGCGCGCATGAAGATATAGCTGGACTCGCCGACCAGCGTGTTGAAGACGGCCGGCGGTTTTCGCTCGATGATTTCCGTCACGATATGATCCACCGCGGTCTCGCCGAGTTCCAGCAGTCGTTCAGCGAGAATGTGGCCGCCCGCGCTGGTCACGATTTCACGCAGTACGCGATTGGTTTCCCAGGTCCACACGTAATTGGAGCCGGCGCAGAACACGTCGGCCCCGATCTGCTCGAGCATATGCCGGACCAGCGGCACCACGTTATGGTTCGGCGCCGCACCGACATAGATGACGTTGTCGCTGCTCTCGAATCCTTCGTAACGGGCCGGATGCCAGAGCAGGCGTTCCGTGCGTTCGACGATCGGAATGACCTGCTTGCGCGAGGCGGAGGTATAGCAGCCGACGATGTGCTGGACCTGCTCCTCGCGAATCAGGCTGTCGCAAGCGGCGTGATAGGCCGCGACGACACCGCCGGGATCGCGCAAGCGGGAGGCAAAGGCGAAATCGAATTCGTCGCTCTGATTGACCTCATCGATCGCCATCAGCGCGCTCTTCTCCATCTCGCGTGCCATCATGGCGTAAGGGCCCGATCGCGAAAACACGAGGCCAAGAGGGATTGTCGGCTTTGTCATCAATGACGCTCGAATTCCGTGTGGCAACCATCTCTTCGCCAGGCCATCGATCTGTCTCCTGCGTGCGCGCGCTTTGTGCGGCGTCAGCTCAAAAAAGATGCCGGCGTCTCATTGACAAGCGCGCTCAGCGTAAGACACTATTACCGCGCACGTAAATACGTGCATGCAAATACGTGCATGACGAATGAGTTCTCGCACAGCCGACGACGTCTGAGTGATGATCTCCCTGTTTCGTTCTGCCTCGTGAGACGACGCGACCATCGATAGACGCGGCATTGCAGCCATTCGGGGGCCTTTACGGGCCACGGGTGGCTTTTTTCGTTTGTGTGGAAGTGAGTGGGTGAAGCATGGCAGTTCGGCTTCCGACGTTGGAGCAGATCGATCAGCTCGGTGCGGAGTTTGGCCTCGTGCTGTCCAGCGAGGAGGTCGCAGCCTTCAGGCAGGCCTTCAAGGGGCCGTTGGCCTCGTATGGAAGGATCGAGGAACTGGTCGCTCCGGCGCTGGCGCCGGTTCCGCCGCGCTCACCGGGCTATCGGCCCGCGGCATCGGAAAATCCCTATGGTGCCTGGTACTGGAAGACCAACATCAAGTCCGGCAGCGAAGGATTGCTGAGCGGCAAGACCGTCGCGATCAAGGACAACATCTGCGTCGCCGGCGTGCCGATGATGAACGGCTCGGCGCTGCTGGAAGGCTACGTGCCGGAGTTCGACGCCACGGTCGTGACGCGGATCTTGAACGCCGGCGGCACGATCGCCGGCAAGGCGGCCTGCGAGGATCTCTGCTTTTCCGGTGCCAGCCACACCTGCGCCGGTGGCGTCATTCGCAACCCGCACAATCCGGCCCATAGCGCCGGCGGTTCCTCCGGCGGCAGCGCCGCGCTGGTCGCCTCCGGCGAGGTGCCGATGGCGCTGGGCGGAGACCAGGGCGGTTCGATCCGGACGCCCTCGAGCTGGTGCGGCGTCTACGGGCTGAAGCCGACCTGGGGCCTGGTGCCGACCACCGGCTCGATGCCGATCAGTTATTCGGTCGATCATTGCGGTCCGATCTGCGCGTCCGTCGATGACGTCGCGCGGCTCCTGACCGTGATCGCCGGCCACGACGGCTGGGATACACGCACGATCGCTGCGCGCCCCGGCGACTATCTGAGCGCGCTCACCCAACCCGCGCGAGGCTTGCGTGTCGGCATCCTGCATGAAGGATTTGGTCATGCCGAGAGCGACCCCGACGTAAACGAGAAAGTCCGGCAGGCGATCGCGGCGCTGGGCAAAGTCGGGGTCGAAAGCGCGGAGATTTCCGTGCCCTGGCATCTCGATGGGCCGCATGTCTGGAGCGGCATCATCCTCGAAGGCGCCGCCGAAATGATGCTGAAGGGATATGGCGTCGGCAACAACGTTCAGGGCTACTATCCGGTGTCGATGCAGGAGGCGCTGGCGCGCGGCATGGCAACGCGGATCAATGACGTCTCGCCGACCGTGAAGCTGGTGCTGATGCTCGGCGAATACATGCATCGGCACTATCATGGACGCTATCATTCGAAGGCACAGAACCTGCGGGGGCTGCTGCGGCACGCCTATGACGATGCCCTGGAAAAGTTCGACGTGCTGGCGATGCCGACGATTCCGTTCACGGCAACGCCGATCCCGCCGGCTGATGCCCCGCTCGGCACGTTGATCGACACGGCGCTCAACATGCAGGCAAATACCTGCTCGTTCGACGTATCCGGGCATCCTGCCTTTACCGTGCCATGCGGGAGGGTCAATGGTTTGCCGGTCGGACTGATGCTGGTCGGCCGACATTTCGAGGAAGCGACCTTGATACGGCTGGCTCTGGCGATCGAAGCCGGCGGGGACGGGAAGCTGAATTGAGGCACGCGGCAAAGGTTTCGTGCCGCCGAAGGATTGAAGGTGTCGCAATGATCAACGACCCCGGCGCCAGTCAAGCCGCCGAACTCGGGAACAATGGAGGTGGTGCCTCGACCGCCGTGCTCAATCCCCCTGCGCCGGAACGGGTACGAAAAGTGCATATCGACAAGGACGGCATTCGCTGGAGCGACATCATCAGTTTGTCCGACCAACCCTTCATCGGCACTTCGCCCGAAATCGAGGCGATCTCCTCGTTGCGGCCGGACGACCACGGCAGCAACACGGATGTGCCGCATGTCGTGCCGGGGCGACCCGCTACTTTCCCGAGCACGGCAAGGGCGGACTGCTTTGCGTCGGCGATTGCCGTGCCGACGGCGCGTCGTCAGGCGTCGCGATCGAACGGCGCGCCGCCCACCATGGGCGCGTCTATCCTGAAGAATTATCTGGTTGCCTGATGTGGCTGGAAAAATGAGGAGAGCAATGGCAATGAAAATGAACCGCAGGAAATTTTTGCAGACCACGGCCGCTGGTGCCGCGACCGGCCTGTTCGCCTCCGAGGCCTGGGCGGCAGATGAAATCAAGGTCGCCAGCATTCACGATCTCTCGGGCGGCCTCGACATCTACGGCAAGCCCATGGTGGACGCGATCGTGCTCGCCGTCGAACAGACCAACGCGGCGGGCGGCCTGCTCGGACGTCAGATCAAACTGATCAACTACGACACCCAGTCGAACATGCAGCTCTACACCCAGTTCGCCCAGCAGGCCGCCCTGAAGGACAAGGTCGCGGTCGTACATGGCGGCATCACCTCCGCCTCGCGCGAAGTCATCCGGCCGGTGCTCGATCGTTTCAAGACGCTCTATTTCTACAACACCCAATATGAAGGCGGCGTCTGCGACCGCGACCAGTTCGACACCGGCGTCACGCCGGCGCAGACGGTGGAAAAGCTGGTGCCCTATGCCATGAAGAAGTGGGGCAAAAAGGTCTATGTCATCGCCGCCGACTACAATTACGGACAGATCACGTCGCAATGGGTGAAGAAATACGTCACCGATAATGGCGGCGAGGTCTCTTCGATCGACTTCTTCCCGCTCGACGTCACCAATTTCGGTCCGACCATCTCCAAGATCCAGGCGGCGAAGCCGGATTTCGTATGGTCCGCGCTGGTGGGCGGCGCGCATATCTCGTTCTATCGGCAATGGGCCGCGGCCGGCATGCGCAAGAGCATTCCGATGGCATCCACGACATTCGCGGGCGGCAACGAGCAGATCGTGCTGTCGCCCGAGGAGTGCGACGGCATTCTGGTGTGCTACAATTATTTCCAGGACCTGAAGAACCCGGTCAACGCCGCGTTCGTGGAGAGCTTCCACAAGCGTTTCGGCGCCGACTATCCCAACATCACCGAGCTTGCGATGGGGACCTATCAGGGCTTCAACCTGTGGGCCGAAGGCGTGAAGAAGGCCGGCAGCGTCGACCGCCTG
>NZ_JBAURI010000764.1:0-2467 GCF_049581145.1 Bradyrhizobium sp. | reverse complement strand
TATCCTTCCAGATAGTAAGCCTCCCGTTGGGGGGAGGTGTCCCGCCGCGGTGCTTACGGGAATCGGCGTGTATCGTCAAGGAACTTCGCCCGCGTCACGGCGGAGTGATGGTATGGAAGCTCACTGCGCGGCTATTCCGGCGCAGCTCCGACGGGACCTCCGCCGGGTGGCCGGTGCAGAAACGTCATCGAGGCGTAGGCGCCGATCCAGGAGCCGATCGCGGCGAAGCCGACATAGATCCAGTTTTCCGTGTAGCTGATGACGGCGAAGGACGACAGCAGATACCAGACGCTGCTCCAGGTCGCGGCCGGCACGCGCTTCCGCGCCATCACCGCCGAGGTGAACATCACGTAAACGGCATCGGTCGCCGCGGTCGCAAATACGACGGCCAAAGCCGTCAAGGGGTTGATCGCTGACACGGCTGTTCTCCCTGGGTTCGGCGCCTGGGCATGATCCAGTGGATGGCGGCTTTCCGACGAGATCATGCTCGAGCAATAAGCCGGCGCGATGACGACCCGTCCGGCAGTCATCACGCGCCAGACGCCACGAGCAAAGCTAGAACCGGATCGTCATGCCGACATGGCTGCGCTGAAATCCCAGCCGCTCGTAAAAACGCTGAGCGTCGACGCGCGTATGATGGGTCAAGAGTTCGACGAGCCGGCAGTCCCTGGCGCGCGCCTGCGCGATCGCCCATTGCACCAGCTGCTCGCCGATGCCGCGACCGCGGCAATGCGAGGCGACGCGGACGTCCTCGATCAGCGCGCGCGAGGCGCCTCGCGAGCTCAACCCCGGCAGGATGCAGAGCTGCAGGCAGCCGACGACCGCGCCACTGTCATCCTGCGCCACCACGAGCTGGATGTTCGGATCGGCGTCGAGCCGGTCGAATGCGTGGACATACGACGCCGGCAAGGGCTCATCGAGCAGTTCGCGCGCGCGGCCGAGCGCATCGTCGGCCAGCATCAAAACGATCGCGCCGACATCGTCGCGGCGGGCATGGCGGATGGTGACTTGAGTGGCGATTTTGGTCATCGCAGCTATGTTCGCTTCCGTCCGGGCCGGAGCAAGCCCAAGCGATGTCTCGGCCTCGCCGATCCATCGTCGCACCGCGGCGTAGCCGTCGAGATCGAAGCCGCCTTCATGCGCCAGCCTGGTATAGGCGAGTAACGCCACATCCGCGAGCGAGAGGCGCTGGCCGAGCAAAAATCGCGACGCGGCGAGCTGATGCTCCATCCGTGCCAAGGCCGCATAGCCGCGCTTGACCTTGTCCGGATCCAGATCGGAAGCGGGCCTGCCGAGATACACAATCTGGAAACGGCACACCGCGACATAAGGCTCATGGCTGTATTGCTCCCAGAACAGCCACTCGTCCATCTTGGCCGCGTCATAGGCGTCGGAAGGGATCAGGTCGCTGCCACGCGCGAGATAGCGAATGATGGCGTTGGACTGCGCCAGCACGCGGCCGTCATCGAGCACGACGGTCGGCACCTGGCCTGCTCCGTTGCGCTCCAGAAATTCCGGAGTGCGGCTTTCCCCCTTCAGGATATCGATCTCGATCCAGCGGTAGGGCAGCGCAAGCTTGTCGCAGACCCATTTCACCTTCAGGCAATTGCCGGAATTGCTGTCGCCGTAGATCTTCATGGCCAATTGCGCCCCTGTCGGGATGACAGACCAACAGCCGGCATCAGTTCTGTCAACCCGATCGCAGGAGAGACGAAAGTCGCCGACGGATGATGATCGGAGCATTTGCCGTCATGAATCCTTCAAGAAAGCGGGCATCCAACCAGAAAAGACGCGCGCCTTCAGTTGCGGCGTTTTTGACGCACATCAACGTAAACCGCGGAGGCTGGTGGCAATCTAAAGCGGTTTCGAACCAAGTTGGAGGACACACCATGGCTGAAACCACCACCAATAAGGTACCCGTCAAATCGGAGACTGCTCCCGCGCTGCAAGCGTGGCGGCCGTTTGAAAACCTTCGCCGCGAGGTCGATCGGCTGTTCGAGGATTTCGACGGCGGATTCTGGCGCTCGCGATTCCCTGCCGCGCTCGACGTCGCGCCATTCCGCCGCGCCGCGAGCGGCTTCACCGCGGTCCCTGCGGTCGATGTATCGGAGACCGACAAGGCCTACGAGATCACCGCCGAACTGCCCGGAATGGACGAAAAGAACGTCGAGGTGAAACTCGCCAATGGCGTATTGACCATCAAGGGCGAGAAGCACGACGAGAAGGAGGAGAAGAAGAAGGACTATTACATGCGCGAACGCAGCTTCGGCTCGTTTGAGCGCACCTTCCAGGTCCCCGATGGCGTCGATGCCGACAACATCGCAGCAAATTTCGGCAAAGGCGTTCTCACCGTGACCCTGCCGAAGAGCGAACAGGCGCAGAAGGCCGAGAAGAAGATCACCGTCCAGTCGTCATGAAGCCGTACCGCGCGGTCCCGAAGCTCGGCATCGGGCCCCCGTCGGAGGAA
>NZ_JBAURI010000763.1:0-4724 GCF_049581145.1 Bradyrhizobium sp. | reverse complement strand
GTTCAGCTTAGACGCCTCCTGTAGCTGCAACGTAAATCGCTGGGTCAGAAATACTGCAAGCCAGACAAACAACGCGCAAAGTACGGCTAGCGCCAACGAACACAGAACAAACCGCCCGATGGAGCGTTCTGGCGCAGGAAGACCAAACCCTCCACCGGCCGGGTGGATATATCTTGTGGCCCAACTGGCAGCGCTAAACACGACGAACCCAGTGGCTATTGCCGTAACGACTAGTTTCGGGAGAAGGCCAATGTCGCTGAAGCTCTCAAAAGCACCTCCAACTGAGAGGAGCGAGAGCGACAACCCGACTACGGCGCTACATGTTTCCATGGAGACATTCCCCCGCGGGTTCCGGTTGGCCCCATCAGTTCATCGTCTCGCAGTGCTCCGCGGCCAGACGGCTAAACGATTTGCCGCGGGCCTCGTCGAGCGCCGCGTTGTCTGCGCTGGCATTCCGGATCACTTAGCCGTCGCCAAGACCGAGAACGATTATCCTACCATATCGTTGAATAAGCAAATGAGCCGTGTCGTGCACCACAGCAATTTTGGTGCCGCGATAACCGCTGTGGACGGCCGTGGCCGGCCGGCTGATAGCACAGCCGGTCACCCCAGCTCCGGAAATATCCGTATGTTCCGGCACTGACGCTTCGGGCCAACAGCCACCACATGCAGTGCACCAGACAGAAAGACTGTGGCGCAGCGGCCCGTCATTTCGCTGACAGCGAAAGCCGTCGGCAGTGACATTGGCTTTACCTTCATTGGTCCAGCGTCTCAGCGGCCACGAAAGTGCGTCAAATGCACGGATTTGGACCGGCCGATCCGGTACACTTCACCACCGGAATTACTACGCATTGTGTGGACCAAGTATTTCCTAACTTGCCACACAGTTCTTTAACGCAAACGCACTGCCGCGTTCCGTTCATGCACGGCTCGATCGACGAGGATCCGGGTACGACGGTACAGACAGCACGCTTCTGCGCCCGGGCGTTTGGCCCAGAAAGGACGAGAGCTGACAATCCGAAGGCGAGATATAGGGCTAGCCGAAAGCGGTTCATGATTTCGTCCTCCGACAATAATTGTGGTTCTAATCGTTGTGGCGATTCCTCTGTCGATGCGTTTTTGTTTGCGTTCAGGTGCGTTTGCTGAGGTAATTAGGCAAAAGTCGCGCAAACAGCACCGACTGCAAGTGAAGCGCGCGAACACGACCTGCGCCCCTTGCACTCGCGTCTATTTAGCACGTCAAGCAACCTGGCGATGTGAACCGAATTACATCTGGCCGCTGAAATGCGACCGTATCTATCCGAGTCCGGAGGAGCGCTTCGGGTCACGGGCCGAAAGCCTCATGCCGAGCAAATCTGGTCGGCACCACCTCGAACAGCCGGCATGGTCTAGCCCTGATGGCCTTCTCCGTCGGGCCGACAGGCGACGTAACAAGGGCTGCCTTACCGTCGCTCCGAAGGTCATGCTAATGATCGACTGCAAGGCTTGCCGAAAGGAAAGTGGTGTCTGCCTCGGCGATCGCGTCATCGTCCGGATGCGGCATGGCGGCTATACCGACGAGGCCGTGGTCGCGCCAGCGCAACTGACGCCGCTGCCGAAGGCGTTCGACCATGCCGAGGGCGCGACGTTTCTGGCCGCGCACGGCACCGCCCATCACGCGCTGGTCGATCGCGGACAGCTCGGAGCCGGCGAAGTGCTGCATGCCCGCGACGAAGCGCAGGGTGGGGACGCGGCTCCAAAGGCGAGAGCGGTAGCAGGAGCCAACTCGAACGGGCAATACGCTTACCCGCCATGCGACGGAGGATCGGACAGTTCACTTTCATAAAGCCTTCGATGTTGAAAAATCCGCTTGTTCTGCAGCAAGAATACGGTTCTAATTTGAGTTGTCACTCCTTCAAGGTTCGATCTTCGATGGGTTTCGGAATGGGTTTTGTCAGAAGTTCGATTGCTGGACTGTTCGTCGGCCTTACGTTCGCTGCTCCGGTATCCGCCCAGGACGTTGTCGATTGGAAACTCTGCAAATCAGACAATGATCTCCCCGAAGATCGCGTTATTGCTGACTGTACACTGCTGATCGAAGCCAAAGGATTGGCTGCTGGTGATCGCGCCACAGCATACTATCGTCGCGGGGCTGCTTATTGGCGACGTCGCGATGCCGACCGGGTGATCACCGATGAGAACAAGGCGATTGAGTTGGACGCAAAATTAGCCGATGCCTACGTAAGACGGGGCAGCGGCTACTTGCTCAACGCAGATGCAAAAGGTGCTATTGCGGATTTCACCAAAGCAATCGAGTTGGAGCCAAACAACTTGAGAGCCTATGTAGATCGGAGTTTGGCTCGTGCTTCCGAGAAAGATGCAAACGGTGCGCTCGCCGATGCAAGAAAAGCGATCGATATTGATCCCAACTTCATTACCGGTCGCCTGGCGCTAGCCGGCGCTTACAAGCTGGACCACGAGTATTCAAGCGCGTTTGCCGAACTCAATAAGGCGGTGGAGATCGAGCCGAAAGACGGCTTTGATGGCTATCGAAGCCGGGCGATGGCGTTCGAACGAAAGGGTGATTTTGGTCACGCAATCGCTGACTACGACCATTGGATCAAGATAGACCCCGAAAGCGGGGTGGCTTACGCCAGTCGCGGAAATTCACATTTGATGAACGGCGAATATGACGCCGCAATTGCCGATGCAACGAGAGCGATCGCCATTGATCCGGGTATGGCCTTTCCTCTTAGGGTCCGCGGTATCGCACATCTCCGAAGAAAGGAATTCGATCAAGCTGCGGCAGATTTCACCTCCGCTATCGAAAACGATCCAATGGCTCCTGGAGGTTACCGCCTTCGAGCCTGGGGTTATGCACAGATGGGCAAGTTTGATGATGCCATCGCGGACTATTCGAGGTTGATCGAAATAAACGACCATGATGTCGAGGCGTACCGAAGCCGCAGCGTCGCCTATTCGCTCAAGCATGAAAATGATGCAGCCGTTGCCGACAACAAGAAGGCCATAGAGCTCACCAAGCAGAACATCGAAGTTCAGGAGCAACACCAGCAATAATTTTCAGGAGAGGCGGTCACGACGGACCACGTCGCCTCCAGTCTCGCTCGACGCCAGACAGGGCTGTTTCTCCATTTGGGAGCTCGGCTATCTGGCGGCCAGTACGGGAATGACGGTAACAAGCTCAGAGCGGAACCTTGGCTATTTCGGCTTCAACTGGCTGATGATGGCAGGTCCTTCCGCTGCGTCGATTTGATAGAGGGCAGTACCGGAAAAAGCTCCGGTCATCAGCGGGGACGTCGACGGCAGCTGCCGGCCGCTGCTGCCGGAAATAGACAGAGCGAGAAGGTTGTGACCGGTATCAGGTATGCCGATGCCGAAATAATAGGTTTGTCCAGCCTCGATTTGAACCTCGACTTCATAGTCCATCATCGACAGCGAGTGCGTACATGCTATCCGGTATCGTCCGGGCGGTTTGTCGACGGAGAAATAGAATCCCTTGGAGACCGAACCGACCGGTTGACCGTCGATCTTGATTCCCGTTTCGGTCGCCAAGACTCCATTCTCGCGCAGAAAATACAAGCGCGCGAGCCGCGCTACCTGCTGCCCGGATTGTGGCGCGGCCGCCGCTTTCGACCGAGGCTGGCGTGCGGCGGCCGCTTCGGAAACCGACACCCATCCAGCGAACTGGGCAAAAACAAAGAGCACGACAGCCCATGATAAAAGTCGCCGCATCATAACCCCGATCCCCAATGTCCGTCGGCAGAGATCACAGGCGGCAAAACCGCGCAATTGGAATTCGCCAGTCGGCCGCGCAACTGTATCGCCTTGTGGCCCGATGGAGACAGCGGTCGGGCTGCGAGCATGTCGGCTGTCCGAGGTGGCGCCGACCGGATTGCTCGACGTCAGACCTTCAGCCCCCGACCTGGTCGACCGATTTCGAAGTTCTATTCATATCGCTTCGGCGGTGAAGAGGAGGGAGAAGCGGCGGATTGCGCCCACCGGGTCTGCGCGCTCTATCGCCGATGGCTTCACCGGTACTCCCGCTCGTCCCACCACGGAAAATAGTCGGGCATGTCGCTGGACACCTTGTTCTTGAACTGGGCAGGCCGCTTTTCCAGGAACGACACCACGCCTTCTTTCACGTCGTCGGACCTGCCTCGCGCGTAAATGCCGCGGCTGTCGACCTTGTGGGCTTCCATCGGATCGTCGGCCCCGAGCATGCGCCACATCATCTGCCGGATCAGCGCGATCGACACCGGGGCGGTTCTGGATGCGATCTCCCTCGCCAGTGTGCGGGCGGCCGGCAATAGTTCGTCCGGCGGCACCACCTTGCTGACGAGGCGGCCGGCGAGCGCTTCCTGCGCCGGGAACACGCGGCCGGTGTAGCACCATTCCAGCGCCTGCGAGATGCCGACGATGCGCGGCAGGAACCAGCTCGATGCCGCTTCCGGCACGATGCCGCGCTGGGAGAACACGAAGCCGAACCGCGCCGCTTCTGACGCAATGCGGATGTCCATCGCGAGCTGCATGGTGACGCCGATGCCGACGGCGGGCCCGTTCACCGCTGCGATCACCGGTTTCAGGCATTTGAAGATGCGCAAGGTGACCTGGCCGCCGCCGTCGCGCACGTTCGGATCGCTGTAGTCGACCTTGCCGTCGAAAAGCCGCCGGACCGGCCCGCGCCGCGCGTCGCGGTCGAACGTGTCGGCGCCCGACGACAGGTC
>NZ_JBAURI010000762.1:0-12169 GCF_049581145.1 Bradyrhizobium sp. | reverse complement strand
GGTCAAGCCCGCGTAGGACGACCGAGAGTGCGGCTCCGCTTGACGGCATTGCGAGTGATGTCCCTAAAGTGTTACGCGAATAATGACATAAGCCGGCGCGCAAGGGGAGGATATCGTGGGATTATTGGTGATGATGGCTGGCCTCGTGCTGTTCCTCGGCGCCCATGCGCTGACCACGCAGCGCGAATTGCGCGCCCGGCTGATCGGTTCGCTCGGCGAGGGGGGCTACAAGGGGGCCTACGCGCTGGTGTCGCTGATCGGGCTTGTGCTGATCGTCTGGGGGTTTGCGCATTATCGGGCGGCAGGCATGTGGCCGATCTGGTCGCCGCCGAAGGCGCTGAAGCATCTCAACATCGCGCTGATGCTGCCGGCGGTGATCCTGGTGGTGGCGGCCTATCTGCGTGGCCGCATCTATGCCGCGGTCAAACATCCGATGCTGGCCGGCGTCAAGCTGTGGGCGTTCGGGCATCTCCTGGCCAACGGCGATCTTGGTGGCATCATCCTGTTCGGCTCGTTTTTGGGTTGGGCGGTATTCGATCGCATTTCGCTGAAGCGCCGCGCCGATCCCGGCGCGCCGCCGATTCCGGTCGGCGGCATCGGTAACGATCTGATCGCGGTGGTGGTGGGCATCATCGCCTATCTGGCGCTGGCGTTCGCCTTCCATCCGCTGGTGATGGGTATCCCCGTGATGGGAGGCTAGCATGTCCGTGCAATCGACGATCAAACGCAAGACCGCGCCCGAGATTCGCGCCCGCAAGGGCGGCCAGCCGGTGGTGATGTTGACCTCCTATCACGCGCATACCGCAGCATTGGTCGACCGCCATTGCGACGTGATTCTGGTCGGCGATTCGCTGGGCAATGTCATGCACGGTTTCGAGACCACGGTGCCGGTGACGCTCGAGATGATGATCCTGCAGGGCCGCGCAGTGATGCGCGGCTCACGCCGTGCGCTGGTCGTGGTCGACATGCCTTTTGGTTCCTACGAAGCCTCGAAGGAGCAGGCGTTTCATTCCGCAGTGCGTATCCTGAAGGAGACGCAATGCGGTGCCGTCAAGCTCGAGGGCGGGGTGCGGATGGCGGAGACGGTCTCGTTTCTCACCGCGCGCGGCATCCCGGTGATGGGCCATATCGGATTGACGCCGCAATCGATCAACACGCTCGGATCATTCCGCGCCCAGGGGCGCGAGGAGAACAGTTGGGAGCCGATCGAGAACGAAGCAAGGGCCATCGCGGATGCCGGCGCGTTCTCGCTGGTGATCGAGGCGGTCGCCGAGCCGCTGGCGCGGAAGATCACGGACGCTGTGGCCATTCCTACCATCGGCATCGGGGCCAGCGCGGCTTGCGACGGCCAGGTGCTGGTGCTGGAGGACATGCTGGGACTCTCGCCGCAGACGCCGAAATTCGTCCGCCGTTACGGCAATCTCGGCCCGGCAATCGAAGCCGCGGTCGAAGCCTATGCCGGCGACGTCCGATCACGCGCCTTTCCCGGCCCCGAACATGTCTACGGCATGAAAAAGGGGTGAGGGCTGTCCGATGGCTTGGTCATACTCGAAAATTCCTGCGATGCGGTTCGAAGCGCGCTTCGGCGATCGCATCGTGCCCGCCTTCTGCGACCGGCCGCACAGTATCTGGCAGCTGGTTGAGAACGCGGCGTCGAAAAATCCCGACGGCGAGGCGCTGATTTGCGGCGGGCGCCGCATGACTTGGCGCGAGGTTGCGCACGCCTCCGTGCAGATCGCCGCTGGCCTGCGCGACAAGGGGCTCGCGCGGGGCGACCGGGTAGCGCTGCTGCTCGGTAACCGCATCGAGTTCGTGCTGTCGCTGTTCGCCGCCGCGCATCTCGGCCTGATCACTGTGCTGCTCTCGACCCGTCAGCAGAAGCCGGAGATCGCCTATGTGCTGTCGGATTGCGGCGCAAAGCTCCTGATCCATGAGGCCCGGCTTGCGGACCGGCTGCCCGATGCGGGTGAGGCTCCGGATCTGGCGCATCGGATCGCGGTCGATGACGATGCGAGATTGTCCGGATTTGCCGTTCTCGCCGATCTCGCGCCACTGCCGGAGCCCACCGAGGTCGGCGAGGAAGAGACCGCGATGATCCTCTATACGTCCGGCACCACCGGGCGGCCGAAGGGCGCGATGCTCGCGCATTGCAACCTGATTCATTCGGCGATGATCTTCACCGCCTGCATGGAGATGACCGCTGCCGACCGCTCGATCGCAGCGGTGCCGCTTGGCCACGTCACCGGCGTGGTTGCCAACATCATGACCATGACCGCCTGCGCAGGCGCCTTGATCATCGTCGCCGAGTTCAAGGCGGCGGACTATCTCAAGGTCGCCGCGCGCGAGCGCGTCACCTACACCGTGATGGTGCCGGCGATGTACAATCTCTGCCTGCTGCAGGCGGATTTCGACTCTCACGATCTTTCGGCCTGGCGGATCGGCGGCTTCGGCGGCGCGCCGATGCCGGTCGCGACGATCGAGCGACTGGCGGTCAAGCTTCCCGGCCTGAAGCTGATGAACTGCTACGGCGCGACCGAGACCACCTCGCCCTCGACCATCATGCCGGGCGAACTGACGGCCCGTCATGTCGACAGCGTTGGCCTACCCTGTCCGGGTACGACCATCGTGGCGATGGACGCGCTGGGCCGTGAGTTGCCGCGCGGCGAGATCGGCGAACTCTGGATTCACGGCGCCTCCGTGATCAAGGGCTACTGGAACAATCCGCAGGCCACGGCTGAAAGCTTCACCGGCGGCTTCTGGCATTCCGGCGATCTCGGCTCGATCGATGCGGGCGATTTCGTTCGCGTGTTCGATCGCAAGAAGGACATGATCAATCGCGGCGGCCTGAAGATCTACTCCGCCGAGGTCGAATCCGTGCTCGCCGCCCATGACAGCGTGCTCGAGAGCGCGATCATCGCCAGGCCGTGCCCGGTGCTCGGCGAGCGCGTTCATGCGGTGGTGGTGACGCGCGAGGCCGTCTCCAGCGAAGCGCTGCGGGCCTGGTGCGCCGAACGGCTATCCGACTACAAGGTGCCGGAAACGATCCTGGTGACGGCAGAGGCGCTGCCGCGCAACGCCAACGGAAAGGTGCTGAAACGGCAATTGCGCGAAACTTATGGCGATCCGGCGGCCTCCGGAACCGGGGCTGCAAGATAGTGCCGTTAACGCGTTGATATCCCGCCAGCTTTGCCTTGCCAGCGCCATACCGATAGGCTATCGCCCGGTCACGCTGGCGACGGATTCCTGGCGTGGCCTCTCCAAGGGTGCCGCCCGTCCCAAGGGGATATCATAAGTGTCTGAATTATTTGATGAAGTAGACGAGGAGATCCGTCGCGAACAGCTCAAGAAGCTGTGGGACAGCTATTCGCTTTACATCATCGCCCTGGCCTTGCTGGTTATCGCCAGCGTCGGCGGCTGGCGGGCCTACCAGTATTTCGACGCCCAAAAGGCCGCTGAGGCGGGTGATTCCTTCAACAAGGCCATCGAGCTTTCCGAACAGGGCAAGCACACCGAAGCGGAAGCGGCCTTTGCCGGCCTCGCGGCAAAGGCGCCATACGGTTACCGTGTGCTGTCGCGATTCCGTGCCGCAGGCGAAGCCGCTGCCCGCGATCCGCAAGCCGCGGCCAAGATGTTCGACGAGATCGCAGCCGACCGCAGCGTCGGGACCGAGCTGCAGGCGCTGGCGCGGATCCGCGCCGCCGGCCTATTGGTCGACAGCGCAACCTACGCCGACATGAAGCAGCGGCTCGAGCCCGACACCGGGGCCGGCGCGACGTTCCACAACGTCGCGCGCGAGCTATTGGCATTGTCGGCGTTCCACGCCAATGATAGCACGGCGACGCGGCAGTGGCTGGACATGATCGCGCTCGACGCCGAGACGCCGCCAAGCCTGCGGTCGCGCGCGGAAGCGCTGCAGGCCTTGTTGCCGCCGGTCGCAAAAAGCTGACGTCGGGTAAACCAGTTTGACCGAGAGATCGACCATGCGCCGCACGCAACGCCTGATCGCAGCCGCCGTGCTCATCGCGTTCTCGGGCGTGCTGGCCGGCTGCTCGGGTGGGATAGGCAATTGGGATCCGACCGATCTCTTGGATTTCCTCGACACCAAGAAGAAGCTGCCTGGTGATCGCAAGCCGGTATTCCCCGATGGCGTCCCGGGACTGGAGCAGGGCGTGCCGAAGGAATTATACAAGGGCGAAGTCGAGCAGCAGCAGCAACAACAGGACCAGCAGGCGGCCCAGGCCGCGGCAGCCGCCGCGCAGCCACAGCAGCCGCCGCCCGAGGAGCCGAAGTCCAAGCAGGCGAAAAAGTCCAGGAAGCCGGTGGATGCCGCCAACGCCGCGCAGGATCCATCGGCCGGGCCGAACCCCGATGCCGCGCCCGACGGAGAGGCCGCCGCGCCGCCCAAGAAGAAGATCGTGCGCAAGCGCACCACCGCGCCGCCGCCGGATGACCAGACGGCGCAGCCGGGCCAGCCAACGCAGCAATCCTCCGCGCCGTTCCCGGCACCGATGCCGAGCGGCAATTTTTCGCGCTGAACCTGCTTTCCTGATTCGATTGACATGCGCCTGCTGCAACGCGCAGGGATGATTGATGTCGTTTACGATCGCCATTATCGGCCGGCCCAATGTCGGTAAATCGACGCTGTTCAACCGCCTGGTTGGACAGAAGCTCGCGTTGGTCGATGACGAACCCGGCGTCACCCGCGACCGGCGGGAAGGCGAAGCGCGGCTCGGCGATCTCGAATTCACCATCATCGATACCGCCGGTCTCGACGAGGGCGCCAAGGACTCGCTGACTGCGCGCATGCAGGAGCAGACGGAGACCGCGATCAGGCTTGCCGACGCGCTGATGTTCGTCGTCGACGCCCGCGTAGGGCTGACGCCGAGCGATCGCGCCTTTGCCGATGTGGTCCGTCGCGCCAACAAGCCGGTGCTGCTGCTCGCCAACAAGAGCGAGGGCAAGCAGGGCGAATCCGGCGCGATGGAAGCCTACGCCCTCGGGCTTGGCGAACCGATCCAGGTCTCGGCAGAGCATGGCGAGGGACTGAGCGAGCTGTACGACGCGCTGCGTCCGTTGATGCCGGAGCCGCCGGAACAAGCGGAAACGTCCGGCGAGGAAGCGGTGGAGGATTTCTCCAAACGGCCGATTCGGGTGGCCATCGTCGGCCGCCCGAATGCCGGCAAATCCACCCTGATCAATCATCTCGTCGGCGAAGAGCGGCTGTTGACCAGTCCCGAGGCCGGGACGACGCGCGATTCCATCGCGGTCGAGATCAACTGGAAAGGGCGCGAGTTTCGCGTGTTCGATACCGCGGGTCTCAGGCGCCGTTCGCGGATCGAGGAGAAGCTGGAAAAACTTTCGGTCGCCGATGCACTGCGCGCGGTGCGCTTTGCCGAAGTCGTAGTGCTGATGATGGACGCGCAGAACCGGTTCGAGGAACAGGATCTGCGGATTGCCGACCTGGTCGAGCGCGAGGGCCGGGCGCTGGTGATTGCAATCAACAAATGGGATCTGATGGCATCCAAGCCCGGGCAGATCTCGGCGCTGCGCGCGGACGCCGATCACTGGCTGCCGCAGGTCTCGGGTGTGCCGATCGTCGCCTTGTCCGGCTTGACCGGCGAGGGCGTCGACCGGCTGATGGAGGCGACCGTAAAGGCCTATGCGGTCTGGAACAAGCGGGTGCCGACGGCTGCGCTCAATCGCTGGTTCGAACAGGCGATCACGGCCAATCCGCCGCCGGCGGTGTCGGGGCGGCGGCTCAAGCTCAACTACATCACCCAGACCAAGGCGCGGCCGCCGAGCTTCGTGCTGTTCTGCTCGCGGGCCGACGCGGTGCCGCAATCCTATCTGCGCTATCTCACCAACTCCTTGCGCGAGGCGTTCGACCTGCCGGGCACGCCGGTCAGGATTACGCTGCGGGAAAAGGCCAATCCGTTCGCGCACAAGCGAAAGCGGGCCTCGTGAGCGGTGACGCCGAAGTCGCCGAGGCCGCCATCGATGCGGCCGATGCCAGCGGCGCCTCGGTCGCCTTTATCTTCGTTACCATCCTGCTCGATACCCTGGCGCTCGGCCTCATCATCCCGATCCTGCCGAAGCTGATCGAAAGCTTCGTTGCGAACGACACCGCTTCTGCCGCGCGCATCTTTGGACTGTTCGGCACCGCCTGGGCGCTGATGCAGTTCTTCTTTTCACCGATCCTCGGCGGCCTGTCGGACCGCTTCGGCCGGCGGCCGGTCGTGCTGCTGTCGAATTTCGGGCTGGCGGCAGACTATGTGCTGATGGCGCTGGCGCCGTCGCTGGCCTGGCTGTTCGTCGGTCGGGTGATCTCGGGCATCACCTCGGCGAGCATCTCGACCGCGTTTGCCTATATCGCCGACAAGACGCCGCCGGAGCGCCGCGCCGCAGTGTTCGGCAAAATTGGTGTTGCCTTCGGCGCCGGTTTCATCCTGGGCCCCGCGCTCGGCGGCCTGCTGGGTGATATTACGCCGCGGCTGCCGTTCTGGGCCGCCGCGGGCCTGAGCCTTGCCAACGGACTCTATGGTCTGTTGATCCTGCCGGAGTCGCTGTCCGCGGAGCGGCGTTCGCCGTTCCGTTGGAAGAACGCCAATCCGGTCGGCATGCTGCATCTGTTGCGCGCGGACCGGACGCTTGCAGGCCTGCAGGTCGCCAATTTCTTCTCGCAGTTGGCGCATGTGGTGTTGCCGTCCGTGTTCGTGCTCTACGCCGACTATCGCTACGGCTGGGATGCCAGGACGGTCGGTCTGACCTTGGCGCTGGTCGGGATCTGCTCGATGGTGGTGCAGGGCACCGCGATCGGACCGATCGTGCGGCGGCTCGGCGAGCGCAATGCGCTGGTGCTGGGCTTGGGTTTCGGCGCCGTCGGCTTTCTGATTTTCGGTGTCGCGCCGACCGGGTCGCTGTTTCTGATCGGCGTCCCCGTGATGGCGTTGTGGGGTGTATCCGGTGCCGCGACCCAGGCGCTGATGACGCGGTTGGTAACGCCGGACCAGCAGGGCCAGCTGCAGGGCGCGACCTCGAGCGTGCAGAGCGTGTCGCAGCTGGTCGGACCGTTCCTGTTCACGCTGATCTTTGCGTATTTCATCGGCGCAAAGGCGCCGCTGCAATTGCCGGGGGCGCCGTTCCTGCTGGCTTCGCTGTTGCTGGTGCTCGCGCTGATGGTCGCGCGGCGGACGCTGGCGAAGCGCCTCGCGTAGCAACCATCAAGGCGTCATTGCGAGCGAAGCAAAACACCCATCTTGCCGCGAAAAACGAATGGATCGCTTGATCGCTTCGCTCCTCGGCGCAGGGGCGACTTCGCCCACCTTACGGTCCGATGCTAATGCAACGCGTCCGAGGTCAGTTTGAACTTCTGGATGCGCTTGGCGTTGTCGACTTCTCCGGTATAGATGTTGCCGAGCTTGTCGACCGCCATGGCATGTACCCAGTGGAATTGTCCGGCGTTCCGACCGCTGCGGCCGAAGCTGCCGACCACACTGCCGTCGTCGCGCTTGATGATACGGATCTCGTTGTTCTCACCGTCGGCGCTGATGAGATAGGTTTGGCTAGGGTCAGGCCACAGCGCGAGATCCCACACCGAGCCGTTGCCGAGCGTATTTTTCTCATAGAAGAATTCTTTGACGAAAGTGCCGTCCTTCCTGAACACCTGAATGCGGTCGTTGATGCGGTCGCAGACATAGACCAGGCCGTCATCGGCGATCTTCACGCAATGCACGGGATTGCCGAACTGCTGGTCGACCGGCGCCTTGGGATCGTAGGCCGCCTGCTTGTCGTCGCTCGGTACGTGGCCATAGGCGCCCCAATGCCGCTTGTAGGCGCCGCTCGATGCATCGAACACGATGACGCGGTGATTGCCGTAGCCGTCGGCGACGTAGATCTCGTTGGCTTCTTTGTCGATCGCGGTCTGCGCCGGCTTGCCGAGTTGCGTCGTGTCGTTGGAGCCCTTGCTCGGCGCGATGGTGCCGATCTGCGAGACGAACTTGCCATCGAGGGTGAACTTCAGAATTGCGTTATCGTTCTCGGCATTGCCGCCGATCCAGACAAAGCCGCGCTCGTCGACCTC
This sequence comes from Bradyrhizobium sp., assembly GCF_049581145.1. GTDB lineage: Bacteria > Pseudomonadota > Alphaproteobacteria > Rhizobiales > Xanthobacteraceae > Bradyrhizobium. The sequence continues at coordinate 4,089 of NZ_JBAURI010000762.1, read as the reverse complement.
GATGCCGTGTTCGCGCCCGACCCATTGATAGCCTTCGCCGGGACCTCCCCAGGCGCGCAGCAGATTGCCGTCGACATCGAATTCCAGCACCGGCGGCGCTGGCACGCAGCATTTTGAGCGTGGCGGATTGAGCGTTGCGCCTTTTTCGTCGTCGGTCAGCGAGCGTGGGCGGTGGAGCACCCAGATGTGTCCCTGCCGGTCGACGGTGATGCCGCCGACCTGGCCGATGATCCAGTTGTTCGGCAGCGGCTTTGGCCAGGACGCATCGACCGCGAAGGTCGGAATCTCGCCGGCGGACGCGGTGTCAGGAAGCAGCAATGCGCCGAGCGGGATGACGAGAGCGATGCAAAGCGAGATGGTTCGCGCCAAATGCATCCCCGTCATGGCATTCTCCATCGCCTTGCTGCGGTTGATCCTCAGTCGGGCGCAGTGAATAGCGGCGCAGGAGGAGAGTCAATCAGCAGAGGAGAGCAAAACGGTGGCGTCGATTCAGATCGTCATTGTCCGCAAATGCGGGCAATCCAGCACGCGGGCGGCCTATCGATGCAATCACCACCGTCTCTGGAACATTGGGTCACCGCCTTCGCAGGGGGGGACGGTTGAGCGAGTTACGTGCGCGACCGTCGTCAAAAGGCCTACGCCGGCTCGCGAAAGCTCATCAGCGTGCGCGACGGGTAGTCATAGAACTTGCCGGTCTCTGTCCAGTTGGGCGCACACATCGGCAGGATGAACTCGGCGGCCTGCTCCGGCGTGTCGAGCGTCATCGGGTCTTCGCCGGGAAACACGCTGGCGCGCATGCGGGTGCGGATCGGGCCGGGGTTGAACAGATTGACGCGAATATTCGTGCTGGCGGTCTCATGTGCCCAGACCCGCGCCAGGGTTTCCAGCGCCGCCTTCGAGGCGGCGTAGGGGCCGAGATAGGCCAGCGCCTTGTTGGCGGCGCCCGAGGTCACGAACACGGCGCGCCCGGCATCGGATTGCCGCAGCAGCGGTTCCATGCACCGGATCAGTTGGAAATTGGCCGAGACGTTGATGGCCATCACGTCGGTCCATTGCTTCGGCTCGATATGGCCAAGTGGCGAGGAGGGGCCGGCAATGCCGGCATTGCCGACGAGCATGTCGAGCTTGCCATGCCGGTCGTTGAGTGCAGCGCCCAGCCGCGCGATGCCTACGAAATCGGTCAGATTGAGCGGCACCAGCGTGGCGCTGCCGCCGTCCTTCCTGATCTCGTCATCGAGCTCTTCCAGCCCGCCTTGGGTGCGCGCCACGGCGATGATATGCGCGCCCTGTTTGGCAAGCGCGCGCGCGGTGGCGTAACCGATGCCGCGCGAGGCGCCGGTGACGAGGGCGATGCGGGAGGTCGGGGTCAGGGACATCAGGAATCCAGATCAGAACAAGAATGTCATACGCGGGCTTGACCGCGTATCCATCAAGAATGACTTGATCTTAGACGGATTGCCGAGCTTAGGCGAGCTGAAGCGGCGCCGTCCTTTGGACGGCTATGCCCGGCAATGACGAGGACTAGCTCGCCTCCGCCAGCAGCGACAACTGTCTTGGCTGCGGCTCGACCTGGCTCTGGTCGGTGAGGTGGGTGGGATAGGCGCCGGTGAAGCAATGGTCGGCGAATCTGGGATTGGCCGGGTCGCGGCCAGGTTCGCCCATGGCGCGGTACATGCCGTCGATCGACAGGAACGCCAGCGAGTCGGCGCCGATCAGTTCGCGCATCTCTTCCAGCGAATGGGTCGCGGCCAGCAGGCCGCCGCGGTCGGGCAGGTCGATGCCGTAATAATCAGGGTACAGGATCGGCGGCGAGGCGAGGCGGAAATGCACTTCGCGGGCGCCGGCATCGCGCATCATGCGCACGATCTTCCTGGAGGTGGTGCCGCGCACCAGCGAATCGTCGATCAGGATGATGCGCTTGCCCGCGATCGCGGCGCGGTTCGCCGAATGCTTCATCCGCACGCCGGATTCGCGGATGCTCTGGGTCGGCTGAATGAAGGTGCGGCCGACATAATGGTTGCGGATGATGCCGAGCTCGAACGGCACGCCGGAATGCTGGCTGTAGCCGATCGCGGCCGGCACGCCGGAATCCGGCACCGGCACGACGACGTCGACCTCGACATGGCTTTCGCGCGCGAGCTGCGCGCCAAAGGCCTTGCGCACCTCGTAGACCGAGCGGCCATGAACGATGGAATCCGGCCGCGCGAAATAGATGTATTCGAAGATGCAGGGTCGCGGCGGTTTTGGCGGAAACGGCTTGTGGCTCTGCGCGCCGTGCTCGTCGAACACGATGACCTCGCCGGGCTCGACGTCACGGACGAACTCCGCGCCGATGATGTCGAGCGCGCAGGTCTCCGACGCCAGGATCGGGCAGCCGTCCAGTTCGCCCAGCACCAGCGGGCGGATGCCGAGCGGATCGCGGGCGCCGATCAGCTTCTTGTTGGTCGCCGCCACCAGCGAATAGGCGCCTTCCAGCGCGCGCAGGGCCTCGATGAAGCGGTCGATGAAACGGCTGCGGCGGGACTGCGCGACCAGATGCAGGATCACTTCGGTGTCGGTGGTCGACTGCATCAGGGCGCCGTTGCGCACGAGTTCGCGGCGCAGCGTCAGTCCATTGGTGAGATTGCCGTTATGGCCGACCGCAAAGCCGCCGGAGCTGAGCTCGGCGAACAAAGGTTGCACGTTGCGCAGGATGGTCGCGCCGGTGGTCGAGTAGCGGACATGCCCGACCGCGGTGCTGCCGGGCAGCCGCTCGATCACCTCGCGGCGGGAAAAAGTGTCGCCGACCAGGCCGAGCCGGCGTTCGCTGTGAAAGCGGGAACCGTCGAAGGAGACAATGCCGGCCGCTTCCTGGCCGCGGTGCTGCAAGGCATGCAGCCCGAGCGCGGTGATGGCGGCGGCTTCGGAATGGCCGAAAATGCCGAACACGCCGCACTCTTCACGGAGGGTGTCCTCCTCCAGATCGTCTTGTAGTTGAAGCCCGACCGGGCCGGCGTTCAGATCGAACTTGGGATCGAGTTGGGCGTCCTGGTCAAAAGCTGGTGTCTCGTCCATCGCGCCTCTCTTTGGGCCTGAGCTCACTGGGCCGCGGGTTTTTCGATCAGCTTTTTCAGGCTGTCCCTGGCCGGTTTGCTGTAGCCATCCCCGCTCCCCGGTGGGGGCGGTTCTGCGTCAGTCTGGTCATCTTCGGGTTTATTCTTCTTGAATCTCTTTAAAATGGTGTTCTCGGGGTCGTCAGGCAAGAGCGACATCAGCCAATCCCCGGTTCCTTGCAGCACGACCCGGGATTTTGCCCCCGTCACCCAGTCCGGCCGCTGCTTGTCCGGAACCAGCCAACTGAAGAACAGGAAGGCAACCACGACGATCAGGAGGCCGCGGGCCAGCCCGAACAGGAAGCCTAACGTGCGGTCGAGCGCACCGATCCGGGAATCCAGGATCATGTCGGAGATTCGTACCGTGATGATGGACACCACGATCAGGGTACCGACGAACACGCCGGCGACCACGACCACGGCGGCCACCGTGTCGTTGTTGAAATAGGTCTTCGCGGTCGGCAGCAGCTTGTTGAATGAATAAAGCGTTGCCACGGCCGCAGCACCCCAGGCCGCGATCGACAGCACTTCGCGCATGAAGCCGCGGACCATCGCAAGCAGGCCCGAAATCAGCATGACGCCGAGCAGGATGAGGTCGAGTATCGTTATCGGCATCGGCGGTCAGGTCGCTCGCAAGTCAAAAAGTTCCGAATCGGCGGATCGCTGCGTCCCCTGACTGGGGGACAGATCGGGTATCCCGCAAGGCCGGAAAACACGCCATCCGGTACGCGCTACGCGCCGGATGTATAGCGGCGAGGCAGCGGCACGTCACGCCCGCCTAGCCGTCCTGGCGGCGGAATCTCGTAGGTGTGGCATTTTTCTCCATCGACGCGACGTCATCGCGCCCTTGATCTCGTCCTTGCCGCTGTTCCGCTCTCTGTTCTCTCGGAGTGCCGCGCGCGGCGATCTCCGCCACCAGCGTGGTCAGGCCGCCGACTGCGTTGAGCGCCATGCCCGCGTCGCCGCCGACCTCGCCGCGCGCGGATTCGGGCAGCAC
>NZ_JBAURI010000761.1:0-5596 GCF_049581145.1 Bradyrhizobium sp. | reverse complement strand
CCTGTCCAGGACGCACTGGCTGAGGTCCTTTCGCTTTTTCCTTGGTTATCCACCAATCGGTTTTCGACCTGACCATGCCGATTTCGGTCATTTCCTGTACGGATAAACAGCGTCTCGCATTTTTGCGAAAGGAGCCGACGCGATGCATGTCGAAGGCGCAGGTCGAGTTGAAATACTCCCCGCACGTGCCGCAGAAGCAGTGATCACCCGTGAGCTTGCGAGTAAGTGGCGGCATCAGTGCATCCCCAGCTGCTCGTCATCCAGCGGCCCTGGGACTTCGTTGCCATCTCGCGCCCCGCCTGACTCTCCCGCATCCATCGGCAGTTCCGGTTGCGCTTCGATCTTCTCGACGAGTTTGCCGAAGCGGATCGAGGCGGAAATATCGCGCCCCAAATTGTCGTACAGGATTCCGACCTCCTGGCGACTGGGATGACTTTGCAGTTGCACCTTGAGCTCGCACATGCCGCCGGTCTGCGGCGTGATCTCGATCTTGGCAAGATTGCAGGCGAGCTTGACCGCCTCACTTTCGCCATCGAAGAACAGCGACACTGACGAGTCGCGAAACTTGTGCGTGATGTGATAGGTCGGCACTTCCGGCATTGCTGGTTCCGGTGGGCGTTTCTTGGTGTCGAACAAGCGCGCGTAGACATCGCGGCCGAAGAATTCGTTGGTCTCATCGCGCGTCAGCATGAAGCCCGAGATGCCGTAGTCGGCCGCGGATTTCTTGTCATCGCCGTCGAACTCTGCGCGACCGTTCATGCCGCGGAACTTGCAACCACGTTTCGGCAGCGACAGGTGATTTTTACTCGCCATGATAGGTTCTCTCCCTTCGAGTGTTTGATAGGTTCTACAGTTCCAACTGCTGCACTTCGCCGCCGTCGATGTAGGCCTGATCGCAAAGAAATCGCTGCGGCTCATCGAAGCTGTGCATCTTCAACTGCCGGCTCGTCTTGTCGTAGGCCAGATCGAATTGCCCGATCCAGTTGGTGTCGCCCCGCTGCTTCCAGAGTTTCAGCACCGAACCGAATGGCGCCTCGTGGATGCGCTCGAGCGTCAGCACCAGATCGGCTTGGGCGACGATGTCCTGCGCGCCGCGAATGTCGTACAGGTCCATCGATTCGCGCGAGTTCGCGGTTTTGCGCGGATGCGCGATCAGGTGGATATGCGATTGCGAGATACGCGCCAGGCGCCCGAGCATGTTGCCCATCTCGCGCTGCCCTTCGTAGTCGTCGATGCGTAGGTTCAATCGCATCAGCGAATCTATGACGACTTGCGTAATACCGAAACGCTCGACCGCGAATCTCACAATCCCCATGAGCACGGTCGGGTCGATCATCTCCGTGGAGTCAAAAACGTACAACTGCTCGTCGAACGTATCGAGAGCCCACTCGATCAAGGCAGGCTTGGGCGAGCGCGTGAGGGAAGCCATGCAAATAAATTCACGCCACACGTCGATTGGTTCCTCCTCGAGCGACACGAACAGCACGCGCTGCTTGAGCTTGATCGCATGCAGCATCAGCTGGCGCAAGAACGCAGTCTTGCCGCTGAAGGTGGGCCCGGACCAAATTGAAACCTTGGCGGGCATGAAGCGCACCGAGCTGTGCGTCTCGGCCCACGGCAGCGTCAAACCTTCCTCCAGCGAGGGGCGAAATTGTTTGATCAAGCCTTGCGCGATTTCATGCCGTGCACTGAGCACGCGAGAATCGCCTTGACGCTTGCCCAGTTCGAGCAGCCAGTCGTGATTGTCGCGCGTGACCGAAAAACTTTGCGCGCGCGTGACCGAAAAACTTTGCGCGAGGATTTTGTCCTGCTCGCGATGGATGTTGATAGGTTCGTTCATACGTTGATAGGTTCTTCGATCGCGCGCTGACGCGGATCAATCACAAGCTGAGCGGGATGCCGGCCCTTGCGGTCGATCAGTTGCAGGATGTGCGGCTTGTGCTCGGCCAGTTCGATGCAGATGTCAGACCACAGCGAGAAGGGCAGATGCGTGGATATCAGCACGCCGAGGTCTGCGAACAATTCGGCGTCACGCCCCAGAGCGATGCGCGGATGATGCACGATCGCGTAGAGGCCTCGTTCACCACCGCGCGACCATGCGGCGATCTGCTCGTCCTCGGTAAGCAGGATCGGTCCGACCGGCCGTGTGCCAGTTTGGCGCATGAGTTTCAATTCACGTTTCCACGCCGGGGTACCACTTCGGTAAGCCACTTTTGTCCTCCCGTTTTGCTTTGGCGCTGCCATTGGGCTTCAGCTCGAACAATCCCTGATAGCCCTCTGCGATCGATTGCGCAACCACTGCCGCCTGATCCGGACCGAATCGGGTGAGCTTCTCGCAGGCAGCTGCGAGACTGGGCGACTTGATGGGTTTTTTGATTTCACGTCGGTAGGTCTCCCAGCGCATCCATGCATCCAGATCCAGGCCCGGTGTGGCCAGCGCACGAGCGCGAGATTCGAGGTTGTCCGGTTTGGCAGTGCGCGATCCCCTCCCCCTTGCATCCCCCTCCTGATCCTCTCCTCTCCTCTCCAATCCCTTCCAATCCGCAGCCGCTTTTTGCGGAGGACTCGCCGAGGACTCGCCGAGGACTCGCCGAATCCTCTTGGAGTCGTCGTAGAGGGGTAGGCGAGGCTTCGCGGGTTTATCTATTTTCTGGTGTTTCCTAAAACCGTTGATATATAAGAACTTTGACTCGCCATCCTGGTATTCAATCAATAGCTCGTGCTGCAACAATTCCTGAATGAGCGGCTCACAGTCGATTTGATCGTAGGGGAACGCCTGCGCCTTGAGTTGTTTCGCGGATCGATCGAGGTGACCGTGATCGTCGGAAAATGTCCAGCATGCGACGAATAGTAGGCGAGCACTCGGCGAGCACTCGCCAACTTTCGCGTCTGTCCAGAATTCGGGTTTGATCGAACGGATACGAGCCATCACAACAACCCGTAAATCGGGTGTGATGGAGATTGATTTGGCATGGGGCCGAGACCTCTCAAAACCGCATAAAAAGGAGAGCCGAAATCCGAAGGAATCCTCCGGGGTCTCAGGTCGGTGGTCCGTCAAACTCGCGAGGTTTGTCGGATCCCGGCCCTCACCTCCGAGATTACATAACCGTGACGCCGTCAGCAAATTCCTACGTTGTGCACATGGCCTTGACTTTCAAGATTCAGCTGTTTTGTGCTCGTCCTGATGCCCTTCTGCCTTGACGCAACGCTTTTCGCCCTTGAAATATTCGCAGCGCAGCCAGTGCGGCGGCGAGCCCTTGGGCTGAGGCTTGCTGCGCGCTTCGAGCTGAGCCAGCTCGGATTTGAATTGCCAATTATCTTGCGCTCTCATACATCAATTCCCATTGCTCGTGCGCGACGACGCCAGGCGAAGAAACGCGCTCTTGCACGGCGTTTTTCCACGGTTTTCCAATAATAGGCGCGATGGTAGGTACGGCGTTTCATGGATCAATCCGGATACACGTCCGGCCGCTGAATTGTCCTGGAAATGCCGTACTTTTCCTCGATGCGCAGCACCCACTCGATCGGAATGAGCTTGAGTCTTCGGGCACGGGAGATCGCTGGCCGCTTGCGGCCGATGGCATCGGCGAGCTTGGCGGGCCCGCCGGCGGCCTCGATGGCCAGTTCGATCGCAGCTTTTCGACTTTGTTGCGCTTTTCTCATGGCGGTTATTTTACAGTTCATCGCCCGGTATGCGTCAACGTGACGCGCGTCTCAGTCACAGCACTTGCGCCCAGTTAACTCATCGTTCATAGTGGGCACGTCGAATCAGCACAACCTTTGCAGGAGTGACGACAAATGAACCGCTACTCGAAAATCGAATTGACCAATGATTTTCACGAAACCTCGATCACCTTGCGCGCCGCGCACGGCAAACTTTCGTTGCGACAGGTCAGGCGCGCGAAGCGTGCGTTGTGCGGACATGCTGCCTGCATATGCGGTGATGCTCTTGGCACGCGAGGCGCGCAGCCAGTAGAGATTGAGATGCTCTACGACAGAGGCATTCTGATCGGCGCCGAGGTGCGAGCGATATCGCGCGACATGGGATTGTACTGGAGTGAGCAGGATGAGCGCGCCGCCCTCAACGAGCAACACGCCCAGATGACGGGGCAATCATGAGCACCAAGCTCACCGACGCACAGATCCTGGCCCTGCAGCGCTGGGTTTTCACCCGCCAGGGCGTGCGGTCCAACTGGAAGGTGAAGCTCCTGGATGCCTGGGAGCGCGCGGGTGAGGGCATCACGGATTACTCCCCCGAGCTGCAGCAGCTGCGTAACCAGTGCGGGCCCTCATGGCTCGTGAAGCAGTCCGCGCAGAGCATCGAGCGCATGGGCGTCAAGGCGGTGCGGGAGTGAGTGCTCACACGCCGGGACCATGGCACGTTGGCGGCATCTTTATGCCGAATTCGGATGATCCGCGCGCCAATGTTTGGGGACCGACACCACAAGGATTTCAGAGTGGCCTCGTCATTTGCAAAAAAGCGAAACCAATGGATGCCAGGCTCATCGCCGCCGCGCCGGATTTACTTCGAGCCTGCATCGAATCGCGCAAACTCGGCATGAAGATCTATCACAACGCCAACGCTCACGAGGCAGCGATGGATTGGGGGAAGGTCAAGGCATTGATGGATGCAGCGATCGAAAAAGCAGAGGGCAAGGCGGTGCGAGAGTGAGTGCCCCCACCGCCCTGGACATCAAGCTGGCGCGCCACGCTGCGAAGTTACTGCGCGCCGATGGTTTCAACGCCAGTGCGGGCTGTATCGAGTTGCTGTGTGATCACGTGGAATCGACAGGGGAGAAGACGGACCAGCGGTCATCGGTAGCCGCTGGTTGCAAAGCCTCAGACCGGCCGGCTGAGGTCGTCGAGAGTCCGGCCACTCTCTCAGAAACCGACATGCGCGATCTGTGCCGGCGCTACGGCGTGGACTACGATCAAGAGGCCAGCGTCATGATCTACTTTCGCGAGACCAAAGAAAGATGGGTGCTGCGCATGGATGATGTGTGGGAGCGCTGCCCCTGAGCCGTCTCACGATTGCGTGGTTGATCGTGACCGCTGTCGGTTGGTCAGTGACGATGGTGTATCTTGGATCATTGTTAGGCGCATGCAAATGATCCGCGCCGTGCGCTGCGCCGCCTTCCTGGCCGCCATGGCGCTCTTCATCGGCTGGGCGCTGTTCGTCATTTTGTTTTCCTGGATCGGTGGCAAGGCCACGGATGAACGACAGGAGCGCGGGGAATGATAGGTCCCGGCAAATACGATACTCAGTGCACATGGGTGCGCAAAGAGCTACAGGCCGAAGGTGTGATCCTACTTGTCATCGGTGGCAAACACGGTGCTGGTTTCAGCGTGCAGGCGTCTCTCAAACTGATACTTGAGCTGCCGCGCCTATTGCGTGATGTAGCCGATGAAATCGAGAAGCGTGGGGTGGCAGGATGAAACGCAAAGCCGAGGTCGATGCTCTATTAGCGATGGCGGCGCAGTTCACCCGCATGGCGCTGCGCCGGCACGCCTTCAGGTCCAGCCGCTCAGCGCTTCGATACGGATACGCGGCTGGCTTCATCGCCGCGCGCAAGATCTCCAAGGACAGGGCGACACC
>NZ_JBAURI010000760.1:0-15921 GCF_049581145.1 Bradyrhizobium sp. | reverse complement strand
AGTCCCCCCTGTTCGGCGTCAATCGCGCCGCGCTCTATGCTTTTCACGAGGCCGATCACGGCGACCGCGACGGTTCATCCCTGCGCGCCTACGCCCAGCGCTGCGCGTCGCAACATGAGGTCGACCTCACGGGCGGCCGCGTACTGCTGCTGTGCTATCCCCGGCTGTTCGGCTACACTTTCAATCCGCTCTCGGTCTATTTCTGCTACCAGGCCGATGGCCAACTTGTCCTCGTGATCTATGAAGTCCGCAACACTTTTGGCGGGATACACGCCTACGTGCTTCCGGTCAGCGTGAGCGAGATGAGTCCGGCCGGAGTGCGGCAAGCGCAGGACAAGCTGTTTGATGTGTCGCCGTTCGTCGCGATGGCGATGCGCTATCATTTCCGTGTCTCGCCGCCGGACGATTGCGTCAAATTGCGCATCCTGGAGACCGACGGCGAGGGTCCGCTGCTTGCGGCAACCTTCAGTGGACGCCGACGCGGCCTATCTACTTCCGAGCTCTTTCGGTCATTGTTCTTGCTACCGCTTGTCACCTTCAAGATCGTCGCCGCGATCCACTGGGAAGCGCTTCGTCTCTGGCTGAAGGGCGCACGGCCAGTGCCGCGCGTTAATCATGCGGATGCGGTGGACGCCGATCACGGCTTGGCGAGCGGCAAAAGCCGCGCTTATATGAGTTCCAGCTCCGAGCGCTCGTGGAGGCGCTCGGCTCCAGGGAAGGATCGAAACGCGTTCCACCCGTCACTCGACCGTTCGGTTGGGGGTTTGGACATTAAGGACTTGGACCAAGAGCCGTTGCGTTGATGGAAATGCCATGCCGGATGTGATTTCGGTAACTCCCGATAATGTTGAGAGCGTGCTTGCCGATCTGCCGCGTCTGGTCCGGTTGGCGCTTGCTTTTGGTTCGAGACTCAGGCGCGGGACGCTTGATGTCACCCTGCCCCCACCCGACGGCCGCGTGATCCGGCTGGGCGGCCTGGAGCCAGGTCCGACCGCTGCGATGCGGCTGCACAATTACGGCTTTGCCTCGCGGCTGATCAATGGCGGCGACATCGGCATCGCCGAAGCCTATCTCAGCGGCGACTGGGATACGCCGGACCTGACGCAATTCCTCTACCTGTTCTGTGTCAACCACGACCTGATACAGGCGATGCTGCACAGCAAGCCTTTGATGCGCCTGGTCCAGGTTGTCCGCCACTGGTTCAATCGCAATACCAGGCGTCAGGCGCGCCGCAACATCTTTGCGCATTACGACATCGGCAATGCCTTCTATTCCGCGTGGCTCGATCCGAGCATGACCTACTCCTCGGCGCTGTTCGAGGATCACACGCCGGATCTCGCGGCGGCGCAGAACAACAAATATCGCCGGCTCGCTGAGGCGATCGATCTGCAACCGGGTCAGAAGCTGCTGGAGATCGGCTGCGGCTGGGGCGGCTTTGCCGAATACGCCGCCAGGACCTTCGGCGCCCGCGTGGTCGGCCTCACCATCAGCAAGGAGCAGCGCGATTTCGCCCTTAAGCGCATCCACGACGCCGGCCTCGCCGGGAAGGTCGAAATCAAGCTGCAGGACTATCGCGACGAGCGCGACCGATACGACCGGATCGCCTCGATCGAAATGATCGAGGCGGTCGGCGAGCAGTTCTGGCCGCAATATTTCTCACAGTTGCGCGACCGGTTGTTGCCGGGCGGACTGGCCGGCATCCAGGCGATCACAATCCAGGACTCGATGTTCCAGACCTACCGGCGCGAGGTCGACTTCATCCAGCGCTATGTCTTCCCCGGCGGCATGCTGCCCTCGCCCCAGATATTGAAGACCCTCGGCGATCGCTTCGGCGTGCCTGTCATCCGCGAGCGCATCTTCGGGCAAGATTATGCCAAGACGCTGGCGATCTGGCGAAACAATTTCCGCGAGGCCTGGCCGCATCTGATGCCATCGGGTTTCGACGACCGGTTCCGGCGGTTATGGGAGTATTACCTGTCGTACTGCGAAGCCGGTTTCCGCTCCGGCAATATCGATGTCCGCCAGGTGGTATTTGCCAAGCGGCGCTGATCAGCCGCGCCTTGTGCCTGTCCCCTCGGTCCACTACGTTCGTCGGAGCAGCCTCCGGACAATCCTGACATGACCTATCGCGACGTCGTCGAAGCCATCGGCCACACCCCGCTCATCAAGCTGAAGCAGGCGTCGGAGGCGACCGGCTGCAACATTCTCGGCAAGGCCGAATTCATGAATCCCGGCCAGTCGGTGAAGGACCGCGCCGGGAAATGGATGATCCTCGAGGCCGAGAAGCGCGGCGAGCTGAAGCCGGGCGGGCTGGTGGTGGAATCCACCGCTGGCAATACCGGCATCGGACTAGCGGTGGTTGCGAGCGCGCGCGGTTACCGGACCCTGATCGTGATTCCCGACACGCAGAGCCAGGAAAAGAAGGACATGCTGCGGCTGTGCGGCGCCGAACTGGTCGAATTGCCGGTGCTGCCCTTTTCCAATCCAAACAACTATCAGCATGTTGGACGACGGCTCGCGGACCAGTTGCGCAAGACCGAGCCGAACGGCGTGCTGTTTGCCGATCAGTGGAACAACCTCGATAATGCCAAGGCGCATTATGAATCGACCGGGCCGGAGATCTGGGACCAGACGAACGGCAAGGTCGACGGCTTCGTCTGCTCGGTCGGCACCGGTGGGACGCTGGCCGGCACGACGCGTTATCTGAAGGAAAAGAACCAGGACATCGTCACGGCCTGCGCCGATCCGCATGGCTTTGCGATGTATGAGTGGTTCAAGCACGGCGTGGCCAAGTCCACGCCCGGAGACTCGATCACGGAAGGCATCGGAATCGGCCGCGTGACGCCGGTCATCGAAACCGCGAAGGTCGACGATGCTTTCCTGATTTCAGATCAGGAAGCCGTCCGCATCATCTACGAACTGCTCGAACATGAAGGCCTGTGCCTGGGCGGCTCGACCGGCGTCAATGTCGCCGGCGCCATCCGTCTCGCCAAGCAGCTCGGGCCCGGCAAGACCATCGTCACGGTGCTGTGCGATTCCGGCAACCGCTATCAGTCGAAGCTGTTCAATCCGGATTTCATGCGCTCGAAGCAGCTGCCGGTGCCGGAGTGGCTGGAGAAGCGCAGCAAGATCCAGCCGCCGTTCGTGAAGGTGTGAGCAAGCAAATCTCAACGTTCCCGGCTCCAATCACCGCAAGATCTGGCTCAAGAACAGCTTGCTCCGCGCGTGCTGCGGGTTGGCGAAGAAGTTCGCCGGCGTGTTGGCTTCGATGATCTGCCCGGCATCCATGAACACGACGCGGTTAGCGACTTCCTTGGCAAATCCCATTTCGTGGGTCACGACCAGCATGGTCATGCCGTCCCTGGCGAGATCGACCATGGTGTCGAGCACCTCCTTGACCATTTCCGGATCGAGCGCCGAGGTCGGCTCGTCAAACAGCATCACCTTGGGATTCATGGTCAGCGCGCGCGCGATTGCGACCCGCTGCTGCTGGCCGCCAGACATCTGGCCCGGATATTTGGCTGCCTGATGCGGGATCTTCACCCGCTCCAGATATTTCATGGCGGCCGCTTCGGCGTCCTTCTGCGGGATGTTGCGCACCCAGATCGGCGCCAGTGTGCAATTCTCCAGCACGGTCAGATGCGGAAACAGATTGAAACTCTGGAACACCATGCCGACCTCGCGCCGGACCTCATCGACCCGCCGCAGGTTCGGACCCAGCTCGATGCCGTCGACCGTGATCTCGCCTTCCTGAAACTCTTCCAGCGCATTGATGCAGCGGATCAGCGTCGATTTGCCCGACCCGGACGGCCCGCAGATCACGATGCGCTCGCCCTTGACGACTTCGAGATCGATGTCGCGCAGGACGTGAAAATCGCCGAACCATTTGTTGAGGCCGGCGATGCTGACAATGGTCTTATCGGTCATGGTGATCCCTGATCAACGGCTGTGCGGGTTCAGCCGGTGTTCGACGAACAGCGAATAGCGCGACATGCCAAAACAGAACACGAAATAGATCATTCCGCAGAAGGCGAATCCGGTGAACAGCGTGGTCGGCGTCGCCCAGTTCGGATCGCTGAAGGACGCCCGGAGTTGTCCGAGCAGATCGAACAGCGCGACGATCGAAACCAGCGAGGTGTCCTTGAACAACGCGATGAAGCTGTTGACGAGGCCGGGTATGACATGGCGCAGCGCCTGCGGCAGCGTGATCAGGGCCGTCGTCTTCCACCAGGACAGCCCGAGCGCGCTTGCCGCCTCGTCCTGTCCGCGTGGAATCGCCTGCAGGCCGCCCCTGACGACTTCGGCCTGATAGGCGCCGGCGAACAGCGCAATCCCGATCAGGGCCCGTACCAATCCATCGACGCGAAAATTGCCGGGCAGGAACAGCGGCAGCATGTAGGTCGCAAAGAACAGCACCGTGATCAGCGGCACGCCGCGCCAGAACTCGATGAAGGCGATCGAAAAGATCCGGATCAGTGGGATGGTCGAGCGCCGCCCCAGGGCCAGTGCGATGCCGATCGGCATTGAGGTGGCGATCCCGGTGACGGAGACGACCAGTGTCACCAGAAGCCCGCCCCAAAGCCTGGTGTCGACGATCGGCAGCCCGCCGCGATCGAGCCGCATCGCCGCGATCACGATCGCCATGCAGGAAAAGCTCGCAAGACTCGTGACGAGCGCGCGCCGGCCGCTGCGCAGGCCGCCGCCAAGCCAGAACAACAGGCCGGACACGATCACGGCCGTGATCGCAAAATCGCTCCAGACCGGCTGGCTGGAAGCCTGAATCTGGTCGCGCAGCCATGCGAGCGGCGCGACCAGCCAAACGACCGCCATGCCGATCAGGACGATGAGTTCGCCGAACAGCCAGAGCAGCGGTCCGACAACCGGGACCGATGCGCCGGCATTGGCAAGCGCCCTGCCAGCGCCCGCGATGCCGTCGGCAAATCCCGAGAGCAGGCCGGCCGTCCAGCTCACGCCGACACCGCTGATGCCGCCACCATGCAGCAGGAAAAACGCAACCACTGGAAGAGCGAAAAAGAACAACAGCGAATTGAGTCCCTTCGCCGGCAGGCGCGGGATCAACAACGGGCACAGCAGCACGGCGGCAAGAATGAACGTCAGGTTGACCCGCCAGCGCGCCGCTTCGGGGTAGAAGCCGTAGATGAATTGATCGAACTTCGCCGCGACATAGGGCCAGCACGCGCCGACGGGATGACCGGCATTCTGCTCCAGGCAGGCATTGCGATCCATGCCGTGCCAGACCGCATCGACCAGCAGAAATCTGAGCGCGGGGATCACGGTGAACCAGATCAAGAGCGCGCCCAGGATCGTCAGCAGGATGTTGGTCGGGGAATTGAACAGGCGCGTGCGCAGGAAGCCTATGAAGCCGGTGGTCTTCACCGGCGCCGGACGCTCGGCAACCAGGTCGCTGCGCACGAACGACAAAGCAGCGAGCTTGGTCAAGCGGCCAGGCTCCGGCCGAGCCGCCACCCATAGAAGCTCATGATCGCGCTCGTCAGCAGCGAGATCGCGAGATAGACCCCCATGGTGATGGCGATGATCTCGATCGCCTGCCCGGTCTGACTCAGCGTCGTGCCCGCGAACACCGAAACCAGGTCCGGGTAGCCGATCGCGACCGCCAGCGATGAGTTCTTGGTCAGGTTGAGATACTGGTTGGTGAGCGGCGGCAGGATCACGCGCATCGCCTGTGGCACCACGATCAGCCGCAGCACCGAACCGCGCGAAAGACCGAGCGACAGGCCGGCCTCCATCTGGCCCCGGTGCACGGACAGGATACCCGCCCGCACGACCTCGGCGATGAAGGCCGCCGTATAAGTCGACAGCGCCAGCGTCAGCGCCACGAATTCAGGGATGACGCGGGCGCCGCCGGAAAAATTGAACCCTCGCAGTTCGGGGATCTCAAACGTGACCGGAACGCCAAAGATCAATGACGACAGCAGCGGCAGGCCGACCAGAAGGCCGATGACATAGGGCAAGGTCACAATCGACCTGCCTTCCTCGAACAGCTGCCGGCGCGCATGGTGATGCAGCAGAGCCGACGCCACGATCGCCGCCAGCAAAGCGAGCGCAAATGGCTGCAAGCCGACCTGCGCGATCGGCCGCGGAATGATGAGGCCGCGATTGCTGAGGAAGAAACTGCCGAACAGTGAAATGCTCTGCCGCGGCACCGGCAGGGCGGCGAGCACGGCGAGATACCAGAACAGGATCTGGAACAGGAGCGGCACGTTGCGAACGCCTTCGACATAGGCGCCGGCCACGCGCGACATCAGCCAGTTCGGCGACAGCCTCCCCAGCGCAACGATGAAACCGATCACGGTCGCGAAGAAAATGCCGATGACGGAAACCAGCAGTGTATTGACCAGCCCGACCAGGAACACGCGGCCGTAGGTGTCGGATCCCGAATACGGAATCAGGGTTTGGCTGACGTCGAAGCCTGCGGTGTTGTGCAGGAAGCCGAACCCGGAGGTGATCCGCTCCGACTCCAGATTGGCGCGCGCATTGGCTGTGATCTCGTAGCCGATCCAGATCAGGACGACGACGAACACGACCTGCAGGGCAAAGCCGCCCCAGCCGGCCCGGCCACCGAGCACGCGCTTCAGCCGCAACGCATATTGCGGCGGCGGTGACCGGGATTCGCTTTGCATCGCCGCGGCTGCTTCTGCGGCGATCAGCGGATCGGCGGCGCGTACTGGATGCCGCCCTTGTTCCAGAGCTGGTTAAGCCCGCGGGCGATCTGAAGCTTGGAGCCCGAGCCGACGTTACGGTCGAACGACTCGCCGTAATTGCCGACCGCCTTGATGATCCGGTAGAACCAGTCGTTGGTGAGGCCGAGCTGCTCGCCCAGATTGCCGTCGGTGCCGAACGCCCGTTTCAGATCCGGTTTGTCCGATTTCGCCATCTCGTCGAGGTTCTTCTGGTTGACGCCCATTTCTTCGGCATCGATCATCGCGAACAGCACCCATTTCACGATATCGAACCACTGATCATCGCCGTGGCGCACCATCGGGCCAAGCGGCTCCTTCGAGATCACCTCGGGCAGCACGACGTGGTCGGCCGGATTCGAGAGTTTCAGCCGCTCGGCATAAAGCTGCGAGACGTCAGAGGTGAAGACGTCGCAGCGCCCGGACTCGTAGGCCTTGACGGTCTCGTCGGCGCCGGTGAACGCGATCACCTCATACTTCATGTTGTTGCCCTTGAAGTAGTCGGCGAGGTTCTGCTCCGTGGTGGTGCCGGTCTGCACACAGACCGAGGCGCTGTTCAGCTCGAGCGCCGAGTTCACCTTCAGCGACTTCTTCACCAGGAAGCCCTGCCCGTCATAATAGGTCACGCCGGTAAAATTGGCGCCGAGCGAGGCGTCGCGGGACAGCGTCCAGGTGGTGTTGCGCGAAAGCACGTCGATTTCGCCAGATTGCAGCGCCGTGAACCGGTCCTTTGCCGACAGCGGCACGAATTTGACTTTGCTCGGATCGTCGAAGATCACAGCCGCAATCGCGCGGCAGACGTCGACATCGAGTCCGGTCCAGTTGCCCTTGTCGTCCGGCGAGGAAAAGCCCGGCAGGCCCTGGCTCACCCCGCAGGACAGCATGCCCCGGTCCTTGACCGTCTTGAGCGTGTCCGCATGGGCGGACTGGGCCGAGATACCGGCGGCGAGGGCAAGGGTGAAAACCAGAGATACGCGTTTCATGGGCAAGGCCTTTCGAGGTCGGTCTTTTCGAGGTCCGTATTTCGAAGTCGGTCCTTCGAAATCGTCCGGGGAACATTGGCTTTTCCGCGCTTAACGTCTGCTGGGCCCAAGCCTGCAATTTCAAGCCTGTGATCACAAGCCTGCAATCCCTCGGCCGGCAGGCGCCATCCTCCAAATCAGGAGCATAGCGCAAACCGGTCAAGCAATGGGATCGAAGATCGCGGCAGGCCCCTCAACGTGCGGCGACGGAATAGCTCGGCCACATCACAGAACGACTGGCGAGCCGGGTCAAGGGGTTGACGTGCCTGTTCTCTGGCCTGCTATTAACCATGCCGGCCCAAACGGGGCACGGTGCAGGCGGTCAGCGCTGCGACAAAACTCTTCGGCGGGATGCGCATGGTCTCTTCAGACGGCTCCGGAGCATCGAACCCGCCCAAGGCTGAAGCCAAGGCTGAAACCCGGCTGGTGACGGCAGGCCGCGACGCCAAGGCGCAGCGCGGTTTTGTCAATCCGGCCGTGGTGCACGGTTCCACCGTGCTCTATCCCACGGCCGCGGACCTCCATGCCCATCGCGGCGAATTCCAGTATGGCCGCCTCGGCACGCCGACGACCAGGGCGCTGCAGGAGGCCCTGGTGGCGCTCGAGGGGCCGCAATGCGCGGGCGTGGGCCTGGCTCCTTCGGGCCTTGCGGCGATCTCCACCACCCTGCTCGCGGTCGCCAAGGCCGGCGATCATATCCTGGTCTGCGACAACGCCTACCGGCCGACGCGCATCTTCTGCAGCGGCATGCTGGCCCGCTATGGCATCGAGACCACCTATTTCGATCCCCTGATCGGCGCGGACGTCGAAAAACTGTTCAAGCCGAACACCAGGGTGATCCTGGTCGAGGCCCCCGGCTCGCAAACCTTCGAAATGCCGGACATTCCGGCGATTGCCGCCGTCGCGCATGCCCATGGCGCGCTCGTCATCGACGACAACACCTGGGCGACGGCGCTCTATCACCGCTCGCTGGAGCATGGCGTCGACATCAGCATGCAGGCCGGCACCAAATATATCGGCGGCCATTCCGACATCATGTTCGGAACGATCGCCGCCAACACAGCGGCGTGGCCGATCATCTCGGAAGCGATCCGCGTGCTCGGCATCTGCGCCGGACCGGACGACGTGTTTCTCGCGTTGCGTGGCCTGCGCACGCTCGCCGTCCGGCTGGCGCAGCACTACCGCTCCGGCCTCGAGGTGGCGAACTGGCTCTCGACGCGGCCGGAGGTCACCAGGGTGCTGCATCCCGCGCTCGCCGGCGATCCCGGTCACGCGATCTGGAAACGCGACTTCACCGGCGCCTGCGGGCTGTTCAGCATCGTGTTGCAGCCAAAGCCGCAGGCCGCGGTCGACGCCATGCTCGACAGCCTCCAACTGTTCGGCATGGGTTATTCCTGGGGCGGCTTTGAAAGCCTCGCGATCCCGTTCGATTGCGCGGATTACCGAACCGCGACCCAATGGGCGCCGGGCGGACCGACGCTGCGGCTTCACATCGGGCTCGAGAATGTCGAAGACCTCAAGGCCGATCTCGAACAGGGATTTGCGGCGTTCAATGCCGCATAGCCTATCGTCGTACCAGGTCGAATGAACCGGATCAGCCGAATCGGCGGCGCGGGAGTTCGCACATGATCGGGCCAAGCGAGGGCATCGGCTGCACGGCGACCTGCTCTACGCACAACTACCGAACGCACAACTACCGACCGGCTCATCGCGGGCGTTTTGATCCGGCCTGCGGCAGCGATCAACCAGCGCGGGAAATCGTGCGATAGGCGCGCTGGTCGACGCTAACAATCTGTTCACCATGCAGCCAAAACTCTGAATTGCTTTCTGCAAAGTCCTCGGTCTGCAAGTTCCCTTATACTTTTGCTGGCTAGTTCTGCATGAGGGAAAGGCTGTCACCGCTCTATCGGCTCAGACCTCCCGGCATAGAGCAGAAAGCGTATGAGTACTGCCAGTATCGAGTTCCTGATCGTCGCTCCCGGCGCCGGCGGCATCACCGCTCGTCTTGCGCGCGGAATCAAGCGCATGACGACCAAGCGGGCGCCGCTCCCAATCTGGGCTTCGCCTCCTCGACACACCACTTCTCATCGCCGCAGCAATCACGCGCGATCGACCGGCATGCGTTCGCTGGCGCAGCGCAGCGGCACCGATCGCAGTTCGGCCGAGAACATCACCGACGAGATCGGCGCCGAACCCGGCGCAAGCGTCAATGCCGGCCGACACGGCACAGCCATTTCGACGACGGCAGAGAAGCGGCCAAGGGGATATCCGATATGACATGCAGGGACAACAAGCCGGTGCTGCGCATCCTGATGGTTCGCGCGCTGTCGTTCTCAGCCGCTGTTGCGCTGACCCTCAATCCTGCGCTCGCGCCTGCGATAGCGGCAGACGCCACGGCGACACCAATCGTTTCGGCGGCGAAAACCCGCTTTCTAGCACTTGGTATCGGCAAATCCGTCGTGATCGACTTGCCGCGCGACGCCAAGGACGTGCTGGTCGCCGACCCCAAGATCGCCAACGCCGTGATCCGTTCGGCGCAGCGCGCCTATATCATCGGCTCGGCGGTCGGCCAAACCAATGTGGTGTTCTTCGATGCCGACGGTCAGCAGATCGTCTCTTATGACATCGCGATCAAGCGCGACCTCAATGGCGTGCGCGCGGCCCTCAGCCAAAGCGTGCCGGGAGTCCAGATCGAGGGCGTCGGCGATGGCGTGATGCTGACCGGCTCGGTCGCCACTCCGGTCGAGGCGCAGCAGGCAGGAGATCTCGCGGCGCGGCTGACGGGTGGCGCCGACAAGGTCGTGAACTCGATCACCGTCCGGGGGCGCGATCAGGTGATGCTGAAGGTCACGCTTGCCGAAGTGAGCCGCAGCATCATCAAGCAGATGGGCATCGACCTCGCCGCCAGCCTGAGCTACGGCACCGCGGTCGTGAACTTCAACAACAGCAATCCGTTCACCGCAAACAATGGGCCGCTAGTCTCCGGCAACGGCCTGACCGGGTCGGTCGGCTCCAACTCGTCGGTGCAGGCAACGCTGCGCGCCATGGAAAGCGCCGGCGTCGTGCGGACGCTGGCCGAGCCGAATTTGACGGCGATATCGGGCGAGTCCGCGACCTTCATCTCAGGCGGCGAATTTCCGATTCCGACCGGCGTGACCTGTCAGACGACGACGGCCGGCGCGATCGGGCAATGCGTCCAGACGGTCAGCTACAAGAAATTCGGCATCTCGCTCAACTTCACGCCGGTGGTCCTGACCGAGGGACGGATCAGCCTTCGGGTGATGACGGAAGTGTCGGAAGTCTCGAGCGAAAACGCGTTGACCGGCGGTGCCGGTGGAACCACGATTCCCTCGATCAAGACCCGCCGCGCGGAAACCACGCTGGAGATCCCGTCCGGCGGCTCGATCGCGATGGCGGGCCTGATCCAGCAGCAGACCAAGCAGGCCATCAACGGAATGCCCGGTGTGGATTCGTTGCCCATACTCGGACAGCTGTTCCGCAGCCAGGACTTCATCAACAACGAAACCGAGCTGGTCGTCCTGGTGACCCCCTACATCGTCCGCGCCGTCGCGCAGAAGGAGTTGTCGCGCCCGGACGACGGATTTGCGCCGGCCTCCGATGCCCAATCCGCCCTGCTCGCTCAAATCAACCGAACTTACGGCATCGCCGGACGCAACGACCCGGTCGCAAATTGCAAATGCAGCTTCGGCTTCATCATCGATTGAGATGCGCTGACCGATCAATGATGTGGGGGCACGGAACCATGCGAGAGAAGACAACGGTCGATCGCCATCGACGCCTGCGCAGTCTGGGCGCGCTGGTCGGGATTTCAGTCGCGCTGGGCGCCTGCAACACCACCAGCGGAGAGGTCGTCACGGCGAGCGTCCCTGACGACTACCGGCTACGCCACCCCATCGCAGTCGAGGAAGCCAATCATTCCATCGTGGTATTCGTCGGACGCGGACGCGGCGGCCTGTCCGCATCGCAGCGCGCCGACGTGATGGGACTGGCACGCTCATGGGCGCGCGAAGGGACCGGCGCGATCGTGGCCAGCGTGCCGGTCGACGCCCCCAACGCGCGCGCGGCGGCATCGGCATTCCGGGCCATCGAGGTCGTGCTGGCGGAAGGCGGCGTCCCCTCGCGCGGAATCGTGCTGCGTCATTACCGCCCCGAGGACCCGCAAGAGCTGCCGACGATCAGGCTCAGCTATCCGAAAATCGCCGCGGTTGCCGGCCCCTGCGGACAATGGCCGGAGGATCTCGGCCCTTCCATCCTTGACCGCAACTACAGCGACAACAAGTCCTACTTCAATTTCGGTTGCGCCAACCAGCGCAACCTGGCGGCGATGATCGACAATCCGGCCGACCTCGAACAGCCGCGCCCCGAGACCTACGCCTATACGGCGCGGCGCACCGAAGCATTCGAAAAGTATCGCAAGGGCGAAACCTCCGCGACCACCTATCCCGAAGCCGAAAAAGCCAAACTCAGCGATTCCGGAAAATGACCAGACCCGCCGATCACAAGCCCGACGCAACCGCAGCTCGCACGCCGAACCGCACAGGCGAGTACATCGCGCCCGTACCTCGGGTATCGGTGCAGGCCTTTTGCGTCACCGCGGCAACCGCAGCCGCCGTCAAATCGGCGGGTGAAGACCGCCGCCTCAGCAAGGCCCATCTGACGACGAAGATGGGCGGCATCGAGGCTGCCATCGAAACCTACGGCTCGATGCCCACGCCCAATGTGATCGTCCTGGAATCCGAGGCCGGCGGCGACATCCTGGACGGCCTCGATCAACTCGCGACCGTCTGCGATCCCGGCACCCGCGTAGTCGTGATTGGCAGCGAATCCGACGACGCACCCTATCGCGAACTGGTCCGGCGCGGCGTCAACGACTACGTCATCGGACCGGTCGAGACGCTCGACGTCGTGCGCTCGATTTGCGGTCTGTTCTCGGCGGCGGAGGCGGTCACGACCGGCAGGATCATCGCCGTGGTCGGCGCCAAGGGGGGCGTCGGCGCCTCGACCATCGCGCACAATCTGGCATGGATGATCGCGCGGGATCTGGCGCAGGATTCCGTCGTGATCGATCTCGACCTCGCCTTCGGCACGGCCAGCCTCGACTACAATCAGGATCCGTTGCAGAGCATCGCCAACGCGGTGTTCCAGCCGGATCGGCCCGACACCGCCATGATCGAGCGCCTGCTGGCGAAATGCACCGACCACCTGAGCCTGCTGGCGGCGCCGGCGTCGCTCGAGCGGGTCTATGATTTCGGCGCCGAAGCGTTCGATGCCATTTTCGATACATTGCGCATGACCACCCCCTGCATCGTGCTCGACATTCCCCACCAGTGGTCGGGATGGACCAAGCGGGCCCTGATGAACGCCGACGAAATCCTGATCGTTGCCGAACCCGACCTCGCCAATCTGCGCAACGCCAAGAACATGTTGAGCGTGCTGAAATCGACGCGGCCCAACGACCGGCCGCCGCTCTATTGTCTCAATCAGGTCGGCATGCACAAGCGGCCGGAAATCGACGTCCGCGGTTTTGCCAAGGCGATCGAGAGCCAGCCGATCGCAGCCATTCCATTCGATTCCAGGATGTTCGGCACAGCCGCGAACAACGGCCAGATGATCGCGGAAATCTCCGCGGGCCACCGCATCACCCAGATGTTTCGAAGGATCGCCGAACACCTGACAGGGCTCGGCGAATTGACCAAGCCCAAGGGTTCGTTCCTGTCGCCGCTGCTGAAGAAGCTGGGTAAGAAGGCACGCCCCGAGCGCCGCAGGGCGTCATAGCTAACCAAACTTTGGGCTAATCGAGAAACTCAGCGCCGAATTCGAAACCGATCCGCCACGCCAGGCGGCATTGGCGCTGATGATCGGGGCCGAAAATGATGGTGAAATGCGCCGGAACTTCCACGAATTCCGCGACCACCTTGACGCCGCCGGCAGAGACGTCCGTGATCGTGCAGTCGCGCGGCAACGACCCGCCGCACTGGATTTTCGCTACTCTCCTGCACAGGCGCCGTTCGCTTCTACGTCGGTTCGCAAGCATGTTGACCCCAAACCTTGCCCGGATGGTTCATCGAGCATTGATCTTGACGGCCAGTCATTCGAATCGGATTAGCGGCGCCTGTCGCAATGTAGGTTTTTGCTTGTGATCTTGTTTACCGAAGCCTGGGGTTCGATTGAGCCCGAGCTCCGCTCAAACGCGTTTCATCGCGCGGAAAACCCGCTGCGCACTCTTCGGGTCGTCGCCGGAGATGCGCTTTTTCCGGCTCACGCGCTACGCACGAAAACGGGCGCGGTAGTCCTGCGGCGTGACCGCGAGCAGCCGCAGGAAACTGCGGCGCATGGTTTCTTCCGAGCCGAAGCCGCAACGCTGCGAGATTCGCTTCACGGGCTGGCGCGACTCCAGCAGCAGCCGACGCGCCGCTTCGACACGCAGCCGCTCGACGGCGCGCGCAGGCGTCATTCCGGTTGCCTCGGTGTAGCGCCGGCTGAAACTGCGTTCACTCATCCCGGCCTGACGCGCCAGTGCCGACAGCGAGATCTCCTCGGAGAGATGCTTGTCGACCCAGGCGTGCAGCGCGCCGAATCTGTCGTCGGCTGCCTGCAGCGCGAGCGCGGTCGAGAATTGCGCCTGGCCGCCCGGACGCTTGAGAAAGACGACGAGGTAACGCGCCACGGCAAGCGCGGTCGCGTGACCCAGGTCCTCCTCGACCAGCGCCAGCGCCAGATCGATGCCGGATGTCACGCCCGCGGAGGTCCAGACCCGACCATCGCGCACGAAAATCGGATCTGGCTCGACGTGGATCGCCGGAAAGCGCCGCGCAAGTTCAGCAGCAAGCGACCAGTGCGTCGCCACCCGCCTGCCGTCCAGCACGCCCGAAGCCGCCAGCAGGAACGCGCCGGTGCAAACCGAGGCGACGCGGCGGGCGTCCTTGGCGCGCAGCCTGATCCAATCGACCAGCGCCGGATCGGCAATTGCGGCCTCGACGCCCGGGCCGCCCGCGATCACGAGCGTGTCCAAGGGCGTTCCGACCGGGGGCAACGGCACGGTGGCAAGCCCCACCCCGGCCGATGCGGCGACGCCAAGACCGGCCCGAGAGACGACGCGTAGCTCGTAGGGCGGCGTTGCGTCGCCCGCCTCGGCGACGACATCATTGGTTGACGCAAACACCTGGGATGGCCCGGTCACGTCGAGCAGCTGCACCGACGGGTAGGCGAGCACTTCGATGACACGCGACGCGGTTGGCTGAAAACGAGGGTGTTTTGGCATTTCGGCCAAAACATGCCCGGCTAGCCTGGCCTTGTCCATCCCGAAGACGCGACCAGGAGATGCGCATGATTCCGGAAGAGACCCATTTGAACCAAAGGGTGGTCGTCGACGGCAACTGGGTATTTGCCGCTGGCGTCACCGCAGGAATCGACGGCGCGCTGCGGCTCGCGGCCAACCTGCGCGGCGACGACACGGCACGCGCGATCCAACTTCACATGGCGTATGCACCCGAACCGCCGTTTGACAGCGGCATTCCCGACACCGCACCTGCCCCATTGTCGCAAGCGCGCGCCAATCGGTTGCCGGCATCACCGCGCAGCGGGAAGCGACCGCCCGGCGCGTGGCCATGAAGCTCGGGATTGTCGTTCCATGACGACCAACCATCCGGGCGTGACAATGGCCTTGGCGGGAAACGAGGGACAATTGGCGCTCTCCCGCAGCCATCCCGGCCTAAATGGACATCATCGACGCGGAGATGGCGTGGCGGCATCGCCCGCAGCCCTCGGCGTCAATGCCGCAAAGACGAGGAGATCGGTCATGACCGACCAAGCAAACACCTTGACCTTCACGAAGAAGCAGGCCCCGCAATGGCTGTTGGATTTCTGGAAGGAGATCGACGACAAGACCTTCGGCAGGGGTTTCGACTGTTTCGTCGAGGATGCGATCTGCAACCTCGGCGTCGCCGACTGGCACGGACGGGAGACCATCCGGAACAATCTGCGCGCCTTCATCGATACCGGTTTCACTGCCCTGCACGACGTCACCGAATACTGGGACGGCGGCCCGCTCAAGTTGTTTCGCGGCATCGTGACGATGACGCCGGACGACAAGAGCAAAAAACCCGTGCGGCCGGTCATGACACACTTCTTCTACATGGACGAAGCGGACCCGACCAAAG